>PBOE01000013.1 GCA_002725275.1 Methanobacteriota archaeon | reverse complement strand
TTGAATGGAGCCGGGCTTGCCTTCAATGGCGAGGATCATGGCCTCACCGTTCTTCTCGTTGAGCTTCACCACTTCGCACANNACNGTGTCGCCNACNACNGGTNCNACGATGGGNTTGGANGCNGANACNGAAATGGAGCCGTTGNCAACNTGGACNTAGCCGACCACNGTNGAGACGATNTTGCCGTCAGCGAGGGTGGTTCCNTCGCCGTGTTCGTGTTCGCCCTCTTTGGCGATGATGCTTCCNGGGGTGACGAGGCTCGCCGTCATGTTTCTCATTCCTGTCGCAGGCATGGCCCGAGGTGGGTCGCACACCGTTCGCTGATTNGATGCGAGGGCTCCTTCCTTTTGAACCCCCCATACGGGTCATTCATCGGTTTCCTGCGGGAGTCTNGCGTCCCCCGNTCGGTGGAACCGCCAACAACGAACGTCGGTTTTCCCCGTTCGCTGGGCGTGGTGCTGGTAGGTCGGCGGGAGACGAAACTCCGTCCGCATGACGGTTTCCGCTNGCCATCCGTGTGCGGCAGCCACGCCTTCGATGTGCGCCGCCGTATCGCTGTGGAGAAGATGAACGGCTTCCGCACCCGAGGCGAAGGCTGCCTCCAAAAACGGACGGTCGGCGCGCTCTCGCTGAACNCCCCAAGGGGGGTTCATCACGACGAGATCCACGTCGCTCAGGGGCAAGTCGTCAACACCAACACGGCCGGCGATGACGTCCACGCTCCCATGAAGTTCCTCGTTCAACGAGGCCACGTTGGCCCGCAGTGCCTCGAGGGCGGCTTCGTCGGTTTCAACAAAGACGACACGACGGGCGCCTAGGAGCAGAGCGCCGATGCCCAAAATGCCGTTTCCTGCTCCCAAATCGACCACCGCTTTTCCTTCAAGCCCGTCGAGTTGGTCCACCGCCAGCATCCAGTAGGCCGCCAGATCGCCTTCCGTGGCGTATTGTTCAAGGGTGACNTCCGAGCAAGGGTGCGCCTCCAGCCTCGAGAGTTGCATGGCCAGGTGTTTGGGTCGCATCCTCTTCACCAACGGCGCTGTTGGTAGGGGTTGCCCTGAGGTTGTTGGGATTGCATCTGCACCCGCATGGCGTGGATTTGTTGCGCCTCGATTCGCAGACGCTGGAGCAGTTGTTCGCCCGGNTGTTGATTGCCGCAGAATCGGCAAAAACGCGTACCGTCCGGGTGCTGTTGACCGCAGTTGATGCAGAACCCCATGACGCTTCCTCCACTGGCTGCTCGGATTCGCTTGCCTTCAACCTTCTCATTCCATGGCGGTCATCTGCAGAAGGATGGGCCACGTTTCCAACCCTTCGGCAATGGCGCGTTCGCTGATGTCTTCCCACCTTGGGTCGTCCATGAAGGCCGACGGTTCAACGCCTGCGTCGATGAGTTCCTGGAAGAAAGCACGAAGCTCCCGTTCGATTTCGGACACCTCCACGACTTCTTCGGCCGTTTCGGGAAGTTCCAGGTTTTTGGTTTCGCCCACCTCAGTGCCGGTCTCGTCGATTGCCGCATCGTTCGCCTCATCCGGCGAAGCGNCCGTGGGCGGCAAGGGAACGCTGTCTTCGGCGGGTTCTGAAGCCGGTGCGGCAGGGAGGGGGACGGCCACGGGTTCGGGCGCAGGTGGTTCGGGTTCCGGTGGTGCTTCGNGNGTCGGCTCAGCCTCAACCTCGACGACGGGCTCGGGCGCGGGCTCCGGTTCGGGTGGTGTAGGTTTTTCCAGTCGGCCCACACCAAGCACCTCGGCTTGTTGACGCGCCATTTCTGCGGCGGCACGCCGCGGCAGGCTCACGAAGCACTTGCCGGGAAGCGACTCCGCCGGGAAAGGAAGGTAGTATTGCTCAAGAGCCGGAAGCGAGGGGTGTCGGAAACAAAGGGTCTGCATCGCTTCGAACGGCCGTTGAGACGGCAAGCCGACCGAGAACGGCGTGGACGCCAACTGAATGGAGCTGCGCAGCCAACCCTCGTTGTTCACGAGTTGCTGCATCCACGGTCCCATGTCAGCCGTGGCGATGTTCACGAACATGAACGACGCCGCACGGGGGTCAAACCCCTGCGCCTCAAGGAGGTGGGCCTCGGCTCGTGGGCGGTGAAAGACGGAGACGACGGGCTGGCCGTGGTCGATCATGTCACCGTGAAGTTCCATCATTTTGCGTTCCTTTCTCGGGCAGAGCAGGAGCAGGGTCATTCGGGTCGCATGCGGGTCCCAGATTTCTCCGTAGCGTGCGGCCGCTTCGTTCATGAGTTGACCGATGGTCATGTCCGGAATCATGGCGGTTATTCCCATCTCGGCACCCGAAACGAGGAAGCGGTTCCGACCTTTTACCCTACGGGTGAGGCGCCATGGGAGAAATCAATTCCATGGCGTGAGCGAGTTCTGCAAGGAGGACCACGCCGCCGGCGGCCCCTCGAAGCGTGTTGTGGCTGAACGCTTGGAACCGGACGGTGGTGGCGTCCACCGGCTCGATGTTGCCCACCACGACGGCCATGCCCGCCGAAAATTCGGTGGCCGGGTCGGGCGCTCGGGGGAACCCACGGCCGTCGGCGAACAAATGCACATCGACGTCGATCGCCTCGACCACCATGAGCGGTTCATCGGGTGCACTCGGCAGGTGTTCCATTCGTTGCTTGGCGGACCATGCGGTCATGGCGGCGTGAACNTCCGCTGCATCAACGGATTGCGAGAGCTTGGCTTCGACAAAGACGTGGTGCCCGTCGGCGCGCATGACGCGATTGCACTTGAGCGAATCTTCGCCCTGCCACTGCAGGACATGTCGAAATTCAGCCGCTGTTTTTTCCGCCTCTCCGGGAATATCGGCGTCGACCCGCCCCGCTTCCATCGCCNTNCGCAGGTAGGGATGGCCGCCGCCGGACAGGCCTTGCTCGCTCCGCATGGTGTANCCCTTCAAGCCAAAGGCGTGATGGAGCGCCGCCAGCGGGAAAACGAGGGGCAGCAGCGTGCAGTTGGTGGCGCATGCGTGGCGAAGGTGCGTTCCTGANGNNGGTCTCAACGCCTCAGCGTTGATCTCCGGAATCACCAGCGGCACACCGTCCACACGTCGGTGGGCGCTGGCGTTGGAAAAAACGGTGATGCCGGCTTCGGCCCACTGCGGTTCCAGGTGCATGGCCGTGTCGCTGGGAAGGGCCGAGAATGCAAGGCAGACGCCTTGTTCTCGGAGTTGACGGGCGGTGTCGGGTGCGTTCACGTCCAACACCGTGAGGTTGGGAAGCGTCGGCCGTCGTTCCTCAAGCACCCACGGGACCTCNTCGAGCGGTTGACCGAGGAACCGAGCGGAGCCGGCCACGGCGCTCAAGGTGAACCATGGGTGATTGGCCAGTCGTTGTTGGAGGCGTTGCGCCACCAAGCCACCGGCACCCAGCACGGCCACTTGGAGGCGTTCCATGCGGCGGGGATTGACCGCTTGGCTTTGAGTGCTTGGCAGGGTCTACAGCAAGGGTTCGGGGAAAATCCGGCGGGTCACNAGTTTTCTCAAGATGCGCCAACCGTCAGCNGTGGAGCCCAATTTCGCTTCACCCAAACGGGGGCCGTAACTGATGGGGACAAACCCGAAGGCNACATCTTGATGGACCATGCTGGCGAACATCTCCGCTTCGATTTCAAACGACTGGCTGTTCAACTGCAAGCGGCTGATGGCGTCGCTGCTAAACGCCCAATACCCCGAGCAAACATCCGCCGTTGTGGTGCCGAACAGGGCCGTTGCAAACCACGTGAGAAGGTGATTGCCCACAAAGTTGAGTCGCGTCATGGCGTCGGGTTCGATGCGACCGTTCAATCGGTCTCCAATGACGACCTCGTGGCGGTCCAACCCTTCGAGCAATCGCGTCATTTCAACGGGAGCGTACGTTCCGTCNGCGTCCAGCATCACCACCGCATCGGCGTCCAACTTCACCGCCTCACGGAAGCCGTGACGAATGGCNCTTCCCTTTCCTGAATCGTCCTGATCAACGAACAGAACGCCGTATTCCTCAGCGACTTCGGCGGTGGTGTCCGTGCTGTGGCCGTCCATCACCAACACCGTGGTGCGGTACCCGTTTCGTNTCAGACGGGCATANGGGATNCGGTCCAGCACCCACGCCAACCCCAGGGCTTCGTTGAGCACCGGGAGCAGNACGACGAGGTGCTGCATGCGTGAGTGGTNGNCGNCGTCACACATGGTGTTTGCCGTTCAGTTGGCGGTGGTGTACGTGAACCAGTGCAATTTCACGCCGGTCCGGTCGAGCAACACCGTGTCCCTTCCGGACAGGCCGAGGGGGTTGAGCCAGCGTTGCGGTTCGTCGCTGTCCCACTCAAACGTGATGGTCCGCAAAGCGTCAGAGCGGGCCACGTCAACGCAGGCCTGGTGGTAGCCAGCGTCGGTTCGTAGCCCGTGATANGGCCGGTCCAACCCCTCAACGGCGCGCATGAACANCCCGCCGGTCGACCCGACCACCTCGTAGGTCAGGCACATGCGTTCGGCGCCAGCAGGCGCAACCAACGTGAGGTTTCCATCCGTTCCCTCCGGGAGGAACGGGCGGTCATNGCCCAGTCCCAAGGGGTCCCTGAATTTGTGGTCCCGCCAAGGGTCCAAGCGTGCAACGCAACCCGTACAATCGTCCTCGTCAATGCCGGCGAGCAGGTCTTGTTTCGCATCCCCGTCAGGATGCAAACGCCACAACACCGCTCCGTCGACCTCGGCTTCGACGCCCCAAAACGCCGAGGCTGCGAGGGTCCACTGCATCGTTCCCATCGGCGAGGTCAGGGCGTGGAGCATGTTGTGTTCGATGAAGTACGAGGTGTTGTCGTAAAACATCGCTTGCGTGGCGGCAGCGTGTTGGCTGCTGTCAAGGTGAACCAGCCCGAGGGTTGGGATGGAGGTGACCTCAACGCCGGCCGGCGCGTTCCAAACGTAACCCCAATGCATGTTTTCGGTGTAAACGGCCCCTTCCACGCCCTCAAGGGCCTCCCGGAGCGCTAAATCCCCCTGCGAGACCGCCAACAATTCTTCATGTTCGGCGAGAACAAACGCAACGGTTTGGGCCGCGATGGCACCCAGCACCACGAGGCCGAGCAGAACCGACGTCACCACCGGCGGTGCCCCTCTCACGGGCATCGCGTCCTCGTCAACGGGTGTCAGCGCCGTGTGCGGGGACATCCACCACGCCACCAACACCGCCAGAGGTACATGGAAGGCGTGAAGGGCCATGGAATAGAGCGTGTAGGACAACAGGGACAGAACGGGGATGTGCCGCAAGCCCTCGATGAGGTGAACCACGCTCAACACCCAAAGCAAGGCGAACCACGTGATGGCGATGCGCCCCTCCAGCGTTTTCCGTAGACCAACAGCAGCCACGGTCGCCACGACAAGCAGCACGCCGTTGTAAACCAGAAGCGGTTTACCGCCCTGCCAGCCGTATTCAGAAAAGACAGCCTCGTCAAACAATCGAGGGGCCATGACGAGCAGGGCGACGGCGAAGCCGAGGGTGATGAACGCCGAGGCGATGTACGCCAGCCGGCGAAGCCGCTCCTGATGTTCTTCATTGTCCAGCGCCAAGCCGTGCATGACGTGGCTCAAGAGAAGCAGGGCGAGGTAGATGGCCCCGGTGGGGTGAACCAACGCCACGGAGAACAACGCCAAACACAGACCGAGCGTGTGATGGCGGTGCCGTTGTTCAGCGTGGCGAAACAGGACGAGCACGCCGACCACCAAACCCAGTTGGCTGGCCACACTGGGAAAGCCCGAATCGAAGGTTTTGGCAAAGAGGCCCAACCCCAACCCCATGGCGACCATGGCGTGGCCCCCGGCACCGTGGCGGTCCATGGCACCCATGAAGCCCAACAAGAGCACGAAGAGGGTGTAGTGTCCAAGGTGGAACACGGCCCTGCCAGCATCGATCCCGGTCAACACCGCAACCCATGCTGCCGTGGAGGGAAACGCCGGCGGGTAGGTCCAGAACCCATCGTTGGTTCCGGGCAGCGAGAGGTTGCCTTCCAGAACGAGTTGTTGCGTGAGCATGGCAAAACCGATCCAGTCCACACCGAACGGCAATCGCTGAATCAGCGGTGAGAGCAGGGCCGTGCTGGCGACCACGAGGCTCAAGGCGTACAGCGTCGTTGAGCGGTTGTTCTGAAATCCAAGTTGTGTTTCTGCTTCTTCGCTGAGCGAAGGCGACACGGTGTCCTCGGAAATCTCCCCGTGCATCGCCGCTTCGAGTTGTTGCCAACGTGTCCGCTTGGCCACCACCTCATGGCGCTGGTGAATCATTCGGTAAGCAGCGGCGTTCAATCCGGCCAAGCACACCGCCATCAACAGCGGCGACCAGAGGTCAAGAAGCACCAAAAACCCAGAAACTCCGAACAGCAGGAGCAAGCCCAGCGCCGGTGCGAGCAGCACCTTTCGGAACCGGTCGCTGCTGCCGTCGAGCACCGAGGTCAGGGCCCATCCCGGCAACAAGCTCGGGGCCAGGACAACGAGCGCACTCCCGAGCATGAAGCCTCCACAACCCACCCATGCCTTCATGCTTCTCCGAAACCTCAAGTAGAACCGTCCAAACCATTCAGCATGAACTCCAGCGAGGTGCAACCTTTCCACCCCACGGTGGTCTTTGATGAGCCGTACTGGGTTCACGATTTCACCCGGCCCAGTCCGGAGGGATGGACGGCCCCGCACCGTTTCTCCGTCGGGCGGTACGACGAACATCGCCCTTCCATGTACACCACGGCCCTGTTCGGTGGTGAGCGCGACCACCACGTCGGTCTTGACTTGGGCGGGCCCGCCGGTACGCCGATTCACGCTTTTGCTCCGGGCGCTGTTTCCTGCATCACCGTCAACGATGAGGACGGTTCATACGGTCCCACGCTCATCACCAAGCACGCCGTGCGCCTGCCCATCACCGTCGGGGGTCCCCTCGCCGAGGCGGCCACTGAATTCTGGGTGCTGTACGGGCACCTCAGTTGGGACAGCATCGCCCACTGGTCCCCGGGGGACACCTTCGGTGCAGGCGAGGTGTTGGCCGCCATGGGTGAGGAACACGAAAACGGAGGATGGCCGCCGCACGTCCACGTTCAATTGTCGCTTCACGAACCAGAAAACGGCGATTTGCCCGGCGTGGTGAAGGCTGAGGACCGGGAGGCTGCCCTCGCCTTGTACCCCGACCCTCGGTTGATCTGCGGACCGCTCTATTGAACCGAGTTGAGGTGGGCCTTCAACGCGTTGATGGGCCCGATGGCTGCAGGGTCCTTGCCGTGCAAGAACGCCAGGGTGATGGACAACCAATCCATCACGAGGCAGTGGTAGAGCAAACACTCGAGCAGGGACGTGCCTTCACCGACGAGGTTCCAAGCCGTTTCGGTTGAGGCGTGGGCGATCATCCAGTCAAGTCGCTGCTGGACACGAGGGTGCATGCCGTCCCACGTCAGCAGGAGCAACGCCTGATTCGCCGCATCATTGTCGCCGTCTGGACCCACGCCACCCCAAGCCACGCTTTCGTTGTGGTTCATCTCGGGAACGACGGCCATGCGGACAAAGCGAGCAGCGTTTTCGTTCATCTGGTTCTTGAATCGGTTCAGGGCTGGCGCCATTTCCAGCGGTCCGACGACGGCGATGGGTTGGTCCATCAGGGCCGCCGCCAGGAGAGCAATGTCGCCTTCGGGTTGGGCGAGAACGTCGAAATGCTCGTTGTTGGCGCCGAGGCGTTGGAGCATGGCTTCTCGCTGGTCGGCGGCTTGCGGGGTTAACAAACCGAGGTGCTCGAGGACCGCCACTTGGCGGCTGAAGATGTGGCCGAACGCCGTACGAGGCGGCTGTCCGCCCACGGTTGGAACGAGGTAGCACCGGGGTGAAAGTTCGGGCAACCCCGCCAGCACACCGCCCGTGGCGATGACCACCACGGTGGCCTCCATCTTCAGCGCCGCTTCGGTGGCAGCCACGGTTTCTTCGGTGTTGCCGCTATGACTCGTGGCCAAGACCAGCCACGTCGCATCGAACCATGCGGGCAGGGTGTAGCCCCGGTGGACCACCACCGGGCATCCACCGTCGTGAGCGGTCAAGGCGGCGAGGAAGTCACCGCCCGCTGCGCTGCCGCCCATTCCGAGGCACAGGACTCCGCTCCACGGGGCCTTTCGCAGGTCGTCCAACCAGGGGTAGCGTTCCGAATTGATGGCGTCGAACCCCTGACGGAGGTCGTCGTGGAAGCGTTGCGTGAATCCCACCATGCCCTCGGTGTCCAAGCGCTCGGCCAGGTCAACAAGGGTGGGTTCCGCTTCGGTTGTTTCGTGGTCGTCCATCATGCATCCTCCAGAGGTTCCGGCTCGTCAACCGCCATGAAAGGAAGGGCCAGCCACGCATCGTCGTGGCGAATCAGCAACCCTTTCCGGCCGGCGGTGTGATCGTAAGGCAGGCGCACGGCGTCCATGGCCCACGTGGTTGGGTCAAGGAATTCGCCCACCGAGGCATCTTCGTTGATGAAATCCACTTCGACGAGTTCGTGCTTTTGCGCAAGCACTTTGGCGTTTTCCAAATCACGCCAGGTCGCCCCCGTCCGCTCCCTTCGATCCACCCGTTCCATGATGGCACCGTCTTTGGTCCACGATGAGGGGCGCCAAGTGTGGTTTCTCCAATGCACCACGTCCCCGATTTCGTAGCCCGGTTTGCGGTACAGCAAGGTCAAGCGCGTCACGTCCACGCCGTCTTTCCTGCCGACCGTTGAATTGGTCTCCACGACCATGCCGCCGTATTCGTTGATGAGGTGTCGCCCCCATGCACGGGCGAGCCCTTTGCTCCCCAACACGACGTCGTAGCCGCCGGTCACGGGTCCTTCGTTTGTGATGAAGAACATCGGGTCGTCGGAGAGCTTGTCCAACACGTCATCAAGCGTGGCCCGCAAACGGTTGAATTCATCCTCGCTGAGCCGGCGGGCACTGGAGCGCAATTGAACGGTGGCCTCGAAATAGTTCCCCGCACGACGGGTGCAGGTCAGGCACACGCCGTTGGCCATGCGGGCTCGCATCGTGTGCTCTTCCTGAAACAGAAGGTCGTCAATCACGCCCTCGAGTTGAATGTGAAGCAGCGTGTGGCGGTCCGAAACCTTCACCGGTTCCATGCCCAGTTGGATGTCTTCAGCCCGCTCGTGAACCACCAGGTTCCGGTGCAGGAGTTCATCCCACACTTCGGCTTCGGTGGTGTTTTCCCACTTGCCGTCGATCTCCACGATGCCGCAGCGAGCACAACGAACCCACGGGACGTTTTCGGGCACCTTGGCCAGCACCGTCCGTGCTCGCAGGCACGGCTCGCACATTCGGTCGCCGAACAGCGGTGGCTCGGCCCCGCAGACCAAGCAAAATTCGCCACCGAGCCGTGATGACATGCGCCTCTCCGGTTGAGTCCCGGGGCAGTGCCTTTGAAAGACTACGCTTCTCATTCGCTTTCGGCGAGGGTTTTCTCCACCGAACCGGCCGATTCAACAGCACGTTCCATCGCTTTCAGCCGCTCGTCAAGCCGCCGACTCCGCTTGGTCACCGTCCACGTCCAGAGGGCGATGGCCACCAGCATGCCGAGGTAGGCCACGGCCAGATGGGTCATGCCTTCCACGTCAGGCACCTCCGTCGTGTTGGTCCATCATGGCGGTCACGCGCTGCTCGAGAGCGGTCAGCCGCATCGACGCCATCATGTGGCCGACGATGAAAACGGTGAAGGAGATGGCACCCAGCAGCAGCACCAAGCCCATGTCGCCGTTGATGGAACCCTCATCCCCGGTGGCGACGACCGGCCCGGGGTGGCGAATCGTCCAGATCCGTGTGGCGATGTAGGTGACGGGAACCAACGCGAAGCCGTAAAGGCCGAAGGCGGCGAACGTGTCCCTCGATTCCACGCCGTCGGGCTGGCTGTTTCTCCCGAGGACCACGTAGATGGCGAGCAGCGTGAGCAACCCAAAGGTGTTGAGTCGAACGTCCGTCCAATCCCACGGCGTACCCCATTCAGCAGCACCCCAGACGCATCCCGACCACACCGTCATGAGACCGGTCGCCAGGCCGGCTTCTGAACCGGCGACGTGAAGCCTCCACGCCCACGGTGAACGCCAAAACAGCCAGCCTGCGGAACCCAAGAACAGGGCGCCAAAGGCGATGAACGCCGCCCACGCCGCCGGCACGTGCCAGTAAAAAATCCGCTGAGCAGCGGGCGACTCAAAGGCGTCAAGGGAGACGCTGGGCGCCCACAGCAGGGCGAGAAGCAAGGTGGACCCGATGCCGATGAACCCGAACATCAGCAAGGTTTCCCCCCACTTCATGGCGGTGGGTGCCGGCATGCCCTCCTTGAACTTGGTGTTCTCCTCATGAAAGAACGCTCAGGAGCAGGGAATAGGGGAGGATGAGAACCGGTGTGAGCAGCCCCACAAACACCGCTTGAGGGCGAGCGAGGCGTTGGGTTGAGCGCTGCAGCCAACCGACGCCGTGCCACACAACGCCGCACAGTCCGGCGCCCACCAGCAAGGTGGTTGTTTCGAGCCCGTCATGCAGGGCGGTGGCGGACAACAGCGTGACGACGAAGCCGAGAGCGAACGGAAGCCAACCTGCGTGAGGTTCGCCGCCCGCCACGGCACGCCACCAAGTGCTGGTTCGTTCCTCTCGAAGCGCCGCCACCAACGGCTCACCGCACAGCCCAACCGCCATCGTAGGAGCGAGAATGAACCCCAGTTGTTGCATGGCATCGAGCCCGTCCATGAAGGAGCCCAGCGCCAGCAACACGCCCAAGGTCAACAAACCGGCCATCCCGTTAGCGTTGAGCCACATCATGGTGCGCAAATGCATCCGAACGCCCCATGCAGAACGGCCGGTTGGGTTCGACGGTGTTCGTGAACGGTCGGCTGCCTTGACTTGAGGTGGTTCAGCCGTCTCCACGCTTCCATCAGCGACGTCCATCAAGTGCGTGGCGTGGTCGACCAGCCGCCGGTCGTGGGTGGCCAAGACCACGGCGTGGCCACCGGCACGGAGTTCATCCAGCCACCCGCACAATGCCCCAATGGAAGCTTCGTCAAGACCTGCGTCGGGTTCGTCGAGGAGCACGAGGGCCGGGGTTGGGCTTGCAAAAGCGGGCAGAAGGCCAGCGAGCACCGCCACTTTCCGGGCTTGACCTTGCGACAAATGGGCGACCAGTTCGTTCGCCCGATGGGTCAAGTTGAACGCTTCGAGGAAAGGCGCTGCGTCAATGCGGAAGCCGCTCATGGACATGGCACAATCGAGATGTTCGCTGACGATCTCACCACCCACCATGCCGTTTTTCTGCAGCACCATGCCCACCGTAAGGGGCGATGCACGACGTCGACCTTCGGCATCGGCGACCTCCACTTCCCCGTGGACAACCGTCCCTTTTTCGAGGGGCAACAGGCCCACAGCGGCTTCCAACAGCGTTGATTTTCCCGTGCCGTTGGCGCCGGTGAGGACGACGGTTTGGCCTGAGTCGACCTGCAAAGAGCACCCTTCCAAGACGGTGTTCATGCCTCGCCGGACATGGACGTCTTGGAGGCTGAGCAGGGTCTTGGCCATGGTGTGGGCACGCTCCGATGAAGGAAGAACCCTCCTGTTTCATTCATCGGAGACATCAACTCAAAAGAGTGGAATGCTGACACGGCACCATGGGCTTCGCCATGTCCCTCTTCGCACCAGCGGAGTGGTTGGTGCTGGCCCTTTGGTTGATGGCCATCGTCGCCCCCATCTTCTACGCTGTCCGCACCCGCACTTCGGTCGCCATGGGCATCACGGTCAGTGTTCTGCTGGGTGCCGTGGTCCAAGTGATGTGGTCCATGCTTTACACGTGGGGATGGGTCGACTACTGGGTTTGGTCCGATTTCGTCCTCGTTCCCGTGAGGGCCTTCGAACCGGCATTTGTCCACACGCTTGCGACGGCTGGTTTTCTCCACAGTCAAGGTGACATGATGCACGTTCTCGGCAACGTCATCATCCTGGCCCTCGTTGGGGTCCCGCTTGAGCAGCGGTTGGGCAGCAAGCGATTTGCCGTTGTCTACGTCATCGGGTTGCTCGGTGGGTCGGTCGGATGGGTGGTGTTCAACGCCGACTCCACCACCCCGGCCCTCGGGGCGTCAGGCGCTGCTTTCGGCCTGCTGGGGGCGTACCTCGCCGGGTGGCCCAAGGACGAAATCCCGTTTCCGCTCCTCTTGATTCGCCCCTGGCCCGTCGTGTTCATTGCCTTGCTCTACTTTGGTCTTGAACTCGTTCGAGCGCTTTCCACCATGGAATCGGGTGTTTCCAGCGGCATCGCCCACATGGCGCACATCGGCGGCTTTGTGGCGGCTTATGCGCTCCTTCCCCTCGTTGCTCGCGGCGGTCCCGTCGAGCTTGGCGTTCTTGACGGTGGTCCGAGTCAGGGGGCCGCCGCTTCGGCCAAACGTCGTCGGCTCAAGGCCAGCATGGTCGACTTGTCAACCCTTGACGACCCATGGACGGCTGCCGGACTTGAGGTGCCGAAACACCTGCGAGAACCTCTCAAGAACCTGATTCAAGCCAGCGATGAGCCCGAGACTCGAGCGGCTTGGATGGACCATTTGGCGGATGCGGGAACCTGTCCGGTGTGCGATGCACCTTTGGGCATCGTCGAGCGGTCCACCGGCCCTCACCTCCAGTGTTCGGCGACCAGCGACCACCTCGAATGGCCGCCCCGTTGAGGTGGAAGAATCGCTGGACGGCGTGATACAAGGGTGGATAGAATCAAAGGTGGGTAAGCCGTCCAAGACATGGAGGGGAGAAGCCATGCGAACTGCACCACGGTCCACCGTTCGCACCGGCGCCCTCCTGTTCGCCTTGCTCATGCTTCTGGCCGACGTGAGCGGTGGCCTGTTGAGCAACCCTGTTTCCGCTACGCAGGTGGCTGAATTTGAAGAGCCCATTCTCGTGGACGGTCTCCCGCCATTGATGTGCGGCGAGGTGTTGTGTGAGCGGCCAACCCGCATGATCGACCGCGGCGACCGGGCCTCAAACGAACCGGACATGTGGTGGCTATCCTACGGTCCAGACCTTGATTGGAACGGCATGGACGACCGGCTGCAGCGCGTGCTCGCCGGCCAGGAATCCATCTCTCCTACTGCCATCATCGGGCCCGACGGCCTGAAAACCGTTGCCGTTGTTGTGGATTATGCCTGGGCGCCCAACGACGCCGAGGTTGCAGCCCTCCAAACGACCCTCGAAAACCACGGGTGGGTGGGGGAAGACGGTGGTGCCTGGTTCCAAGTGATGGACTCCATCGACGCCGTCGTGGTGGACAAGGTGCCCGTGAGTGCGCTGATGGACCTTTACCGGTTACCCGGCGTGGTGGTCATCGAGATGCAGAACGTCATGGTACCCTTCAACGGTGTGGCTTCGGAAGCCGCCCGGTCCATGCCGTCCGATGTCTACTCCGCCAGCACCTATGCCCGTGGCTACACCGGTGAAGGCGTGGTCATTGCCGTCCTGGACACCGGGGTTGACAACGAGCACCGAGCGCTCAACGATTTCGATGACGTGGACGACGAACCGGACAGCGACGCGACGAGCTACAACGACCAAAAATGGGTCGCAGGTTTTGATGCCACCTCCTCGGCTTCCAATCCCGACGGCTCGGTTGACCCCGATGACGGTCAAGGCCACGGCACGCACGTCGCCGCCACCGCATTGGGCACGGGCGGTTCCGAACGTGTCCACACCGGGAGCGGCATGGGCGCCTTCCTGGTCGACATCAAGGTCCTCACCGACAGCGGCGGTACCAACTCTCAGGCCTCGCTCAACGGCATTCAGTGGATGATCAACAACAAGGATACCGATTGGGGCAACAACCAATCCAGTCGCGGCATTGACGTCGCCTCCATGTCCTTTGGCTCCCTCAGCAGCCCCTTGAACCCGGACGATGAGGGGGACAACGGCTCGGGAGCGGAGGCACGCCTGGTGAACGACGCCCGCGACGCTGGCATCGTTTGCATCGTCGCCATGGGCAACGACGGTACGAAGCGAGTGCCCTCCCCGGCCAGCGCCGACGGCGCTATTTCCATCGGTGCGGTCAACGACCGGAACACGGTGAATCGGACCGACGACGTCATGGCGTCCTATTCCAACTGGGGTCCTCGACTGGACGACGGAGACGACGATGAGTGGGACGAACTCAAGCCCGACTTGACCTCGTACGGGTCGGGCATCATGTCGGCCACGGCGGCCACCGGCCCGACGTTTCCAGGACAACCCGAGCGACCGCTCGCCGACAACGGTTACGACTCCAAGGACGGCACGAGCATGGCCACGCCGCTGGTTTCCGGCATCGTCGCCACCCTGCTTCAGGCCGACGACACCCTTTCACCCGAAGAGATTCGCAACATCCTTCGCAATTCTTCGGAGTCCCGAGGCTCGGCCACCGAGCCCGACGTTTCCAACCGATGGAACGACAAGTGGGGTTTCGGTTTGGTGGATGCTTCGTGTGCACTCGACAAGGTGCTCGACCGAGCCTGCACGCCGCTGGAGGACAACGGTGGTGTCATCATCGACCCGCCAACCGACGACGACGGCCTCGGGAACGATGTTTCGATGTCCGCCCCGGTCAACCAATCCCTGCACCTGACCGGCAACACGCTCTCGGTTGAGGGAACCACCGACACCAACGACCACGACTACATTGAGGTTCAAGTCAAGTTTGAACAATTTTACGAGGACGGCGACAGCGCTGAACTCACCAACTGGCTGAGCGCTGACGGCACGGTGGAAGACTGGTACTTCGACATCACGGTGGACGACGATTGGGCGGACCCCGACGAGTCTTACACGCTCGTTTACGCCCGGGCCTTGACCGAGGGCGGTGAAGCATCGGTCATCGACGTCCGCATCGTTCGTTTCGCACGAATGACGGTGTCCATCAGCGAACCTCCGCTCGGTACGGCGCTGGTGGGTTCGGTTGATTTTTCGGGGACCGTTGAGGGAACCGACCACGATCGAGTGGAATACAAGGTCGACGGCGGCGACTGGCAACTCGGAGATCAACTCGCTGAACAAGAAGAGGGCGTTCAAGCATGGTCCTTCTCGTGGGACTCGACGCAAGTCAGCGACGGTTCTCACCGCATCAGCGTGCGCATGGTCAACACGAGCGGCGTTACCAGCGACATTGTCAAGCGAACCTACGAAGTTGACAACCTCCCCGCTGCCCCCAACTTTGCCTTCACCGGGACGGTCGGCGTTTACGACGGCGGCCTGCCCGTCAACAGTGCGGTGGCCGGCACGGTTCTGGAAGTTCGGTTCAGCCTTCGAAACATCGGCGACATGGATGCCAACGAAGTCTACCTGACCCTCGACGGGGAAGGCAGCGATTCAACCACCTATCCGTCCGAAGGAAAAGTCACTTCACTCGAACAGGGCGAGAGTGCAGACGTGACCCTCTACTGGTGGGCCACCGAAGCGGGAACGCACGACGTCACGCTGTCGCTTGACCCCACACAGCTCTACGAGGACCCTGACCGCAGCGACAACACCTACACGTTCAGTTTCACGGTCGAGGAACGGCCCGTTGAACCGATGCTTCGCTTCCTGCCCGGCTCCTCTCGCACGACACCCGACGTTCCCGTCCCCGGTGCTCCGTTCAGCATCAAGGTCCGGGTGGACAACCTCGGTCAGACCGACGCCAGCAACCTTGACCTCGGGTTGGAACGCTGGTACGAAGGGGACGGATGGCAGCGCCTGAAGGACCAATCCCTGGCGCTGATTCCCGGCTCAGCCACCACCTCCGGCTACGCCTTTGCACAATTCGAGGACGTTCACAACGAAGCGGGTTCGGTGTCGTACCGAGCCATCCTGAGCGGGACGGGCGTGGAGTTGGAACACAGCGAGCTGCGCTTCAACGTCACGACGGCCAACGTTCTTGCGGGTCCGAGGGTGGGTGTTTCCCTGCCCACGGGTGAAGTGCCGTTGGAATTCATCGGACTCGACAACGGCGGGCTCCTCTTCACAACCGTCGACGGGGAACTCCACGCACGGACAATCACCTCCACGCTGTCCCTCGTGGGCGGCGTCGTCCTCGAAGAGAATTGGGGCGGCGAACTGGCCGCTTACCACCGCGACGACGGTTTGGTCCAGGTGGCCTGGACGCGACGTTCGCTGAGCCTCGAAGGCTACATCCTCACCGACATCGCCATGACCTCGATTTCGGCTGCGGGCAAAACCACGCCCAAGCACTACCACATGCCAGCGCTGAAACTATCCGAAGGGTCCTACTACAGTTTCACGTTTGACCAGCACGATGGCACCATGGTGCTCGCCGGCTACCATCGAGACCTGTCGACCGGCGGCTCGTGGCAAGACGTCACCTCGCTGTTCGTGATCTCATCGACATCGCCAGACCGCGGCACGTCCTGGTCCAACCCCATCACGGTGCTCTCCGACATCGACATCCGACCGGGCGATACGCAACCCTTGGGGGTCGGTTTGGGCGATGAATACCTTCACTTGCTCTACCAGGAATACCGAGACGACGTTTCGGGCATCGAACGCGTCGGTCTGATGTACACGCACGGGCCTCACACCGTTCCATCATGGAGTTTCCAATACTCCGTGGGCGACGATGCTTCGTCGCCCGTGCTGGACGTGATGGTTGAGAAAGGCGAGGACCGGCTGGTCGGTGCGTGGATTGAAGGTCAAGGAAAAGTCTCCAACGTGGTCGTTTCCAACACCAACGCCGTTTGGTCGGGCGAAACGCAACGGTCGCTCGCCCCCGGTGCAACCGATGTGGCGTTGGCGCAACGAGGTGAAGGTCTCTACCTCTATCACGATGAAATCAACCTCAACGGACCGGTGTATCGATTGGGTTTGGTCACCGATGAAAACGGGGAGGCGATCAACGGCCTCTCCAACATGCTCGACCAAGGCTTCCTGTTCGGCATTGGGGTCATGGAAGACGACACCATCGTCTGTTCCATCACGCCGGGAGGGTCCCTGAGCCTCAGCAAGATCGCCTCCCTTTCAGGTTCCAACACGGCGGTGGCTTCGCCCGGTCTTCTCGAAACCCTCCTCGATTACCTCCCCGGTGAGTCTCGAGAGTTGAAGCTGCGACTCCTTGTTGGCGGGCTCGGCGTGTTGGTGTTGTTCTTGGTGTCCATTGCCGTGGTTGTTCGACGGTCGCGCAGCGAGGTTGAGGAACTGCTTGAGGAAATGGAGGAGGGTGAAGGCGACACGGTGGAACTCATGGTGACGCCCGAGACCGATGTCGGACCGCTCCTCACGGTGGAAGACACCGACGAGGAACTCACGGTTCAAGCACCCGTGGCCGTGATGGAAGAGGAAGAAACACTGGCGGAGGAGTTGGAAAAGAAACTCGAAGAGGGTGAAGGCAACGCCCGCTTGGAGCGACGCATGAAGCGAAAACAACAGCGAGAGATGTCCGAAATGGCTGCCGTGATTCAGCAAAACCTGCCGCCGCTCCCGGGAACCTTGCCGCCTTTGCCGGCTGCGGCTCTGCCGCCGCTTGACGGAGCCGCCCCGCTGCCCGTTCCAGCGCTACCGCTGCCCGACCTCAAGCGAGACGTAACGTGCCCTTCGTGTCAGGCCACCTTTGCCGTCAAGGACCTCATGCTCAAACGAATGGCGTGTCCGGTGTGCGCTCAGTCGTTCGAATTGTGAGGTCCATCCATGTGCGGTATTTTCGGCTACATCGGGCACCAACAAGCCCTTCCCATCCTCGTCGAAGGCCTGCGTCGATTGGAGTACCGCGGTTATGATTCAACGGGCGTCGCGGTGGAGCACGACGGCACCATCCAGACTCACAAGACGGTTGGAAAGGTAGCCGACTTGAAAGCCATCCTTCCAGAACACGTTCCCGGAACCCTCGGCATCGCTCACACCCGCTGGGCCACCCACGGGGGCGTGACGCAGGTCAACACGCACCCGCACCCATCCTACGATGATCGGGTCCATTTGGTCCACAACGGCATCATCGAGAATTTCCAACAACTCCGGAAAGGCTTGGCGGCACGCGGTGTTGAATGCGTCAGCGAAACGGATTCTGAGGTCCTCTCTCACATGGTCGCCTTGGGGTTGGAAAAAGGGGGCACGCCGCTCGAAGCCGTCCGTTCCATGCTGCGGCGCTTGCGTGGGACGTGGGGGCTGTGTATTTTGTTCAAGGAACACGACCTGCTGATCTGCGCTCGCAACGGCTCCCCGCTTATCATCGGTCAGGGAGACGGTGAAACCTTTGTCTCAAGCGACCCCCACCCGCTGACGGCCCACACGCAACGAGTTGTTTACCTCGAGGACGGCGACGTGGCCGTTATTCAGCGCAACACTTTCAGCATCACGTCGACCAAAGGCCACGATGTCAAGCCAAACATTACCGTTCTGGAGGATGCGTGGGGCGAAGCGGAACTCGGTGATGCGCCCCACTACATGTACAAGGAGATCTACGAACAACCCGATGCTCTTCGGCAGTGCATCTCCGGGCGCGTGGACCGGGAGATGGGCACCGGCCGTTTGGGTGGGATGGGTCTCGACCACGCCACCCTGGTCCAAGCCCCTCACGTGCGCCTCCTCGGTTGCGGTACGGCGGCTTATGCAGCCGAAATCGGTCAGATGCTCATTGAAAAAATGGGGCGCCTTCCTGCGGTGGCCCACATTTCCAGCGAATTCCGGAACAACGACGCCGTCATCAATCCAAAAGCGATTTACCTCGCTGTTTCTCAATCCGGTGAAACCGCCGATACGATTTCTGCCATCAAGGAAATCCAACTCAAAGGCGGGCAGGTGTTTGGTGTGGTGAACGTGGTGGGCTCCACCATCGCTCGCCTCTGCGGTCAGGGCGTCTACATCCACTCCGGTCCCGAACAGTCGGTGGCTTCTACCAAGGCCTTCACCAACATGGTGGCGGAGTTGACCATCTTTGCTACGCAACTTGGACGAACGCGCCATCTTTCGAAGGACGACGGCCGCGACCTTATCGCTCAACTCCAACAGGCCCCGCACCTCATGGAGACCTACTTTGAGGACGTTGGCCCCATCAGCGAAGCGGTCGATCTCCTGTGTGAGGCCCATTCCGTGTTGTTCCTCGGCCGTGGCCTCTCAGCCACGGTGGCCAAAGAAGGTGCCCTCAAACTCATGGAGTTGGCGTACATTCCGTGCCTGGCCTACCCTGCAGGTGAGATGAAACACGGTCCCATTGCGCTTCTGGAAGAAGGCAGCCCGGTCGTGGTCATCGCCCCCAACGACCATCTCAAAGAGAAGACGATGTCGGCCCTTCATGAAGTCAAAGCCCGCGGCGCCAAGGTCATCTTGATTCACGAGAAAGGCGACGCCATCGCCGCTGAGGGCGACGTCTCCATCGCCGTGCCTTCCATTCACCCTTGGTTAACGCCGTTGTTGACGGTGGTCCCGTTGCAGTTGATGGCCTACGAGACGGCGCTTCGGTTGGGACGGGACGTGGACCGACCCCGCAACTTGGCCAAGTCCGTGACGGTTGAGTGACGTCAGACGATGGTGAACCGCTGTTCGCTTTCCTTCCACTTGAACGGTTTGTAGCCGAGCAAATGGTTGGTGTGTCGCATCTTCACGACGCCCAATTTTCGAGCGACATCGTCGCCGCTTCGTTCCATCACCAAGTGCACCACACCGTCGGAGAGGTAGTCTTCCACACCGTATTCGCCGAATTGCTTGTGGTCCTCGCCCGTCATTTCGCAGATGAAGAAGGAGGTCAACTCGAGACGTCGAACGGCTTCGAAAAGCCGGAAGATTTCATCTCGGGGGTTCTCCATTTTCGTCAGCGTGAAGAACGCTCCAAGTGAGTCAAAGACGAGGAGCTCAAACCCGATGGACTGGCGATACGAGGTCAGTTGCTTGATGAGTTGTCCCATCCAATCAACCCGGTTGCTCATGCCTTGTTCGTCGAGTTGAACTCGGAGGTCGGCAAGGTCGATGATGGCGATTCGGTTTCGGACACGAGGGTCATCAACGTTCATGCCCATGTTGGCCATGTGAGAGCGGAGGGAGTCCTTCCCCTGCTCGAGGGTTACATAGATGCCGCTGGTTTCGCCGTAGAGGACGGCGTTGTAGAGCATGGAGAAGGTCAGGCTCGATTTCATGGCACCCGATGCGCCAGCAACAATGCAAATGTGGCCTTGTGGAATGCCGCCTTGCATTTTCTCATCCAGGCCTTCAATGTGGGTGGGGATGCGTTCAATCTCAGACATGCGGCTCAGACCTTGGGTGGCCATCGGGATTCTTCAATATCACCCACGCACGGAATGACAATCTCCAAGGCCCGGGGTGCGTTCATTCGGGTATGGACGTGTGGTTGGCCTCCAATTCGCCCCGCCGCTACGCACTCCTTCAACCGATGTTCCCGAATTTGCACCACCAGGGGCTCCACGACGTTGACGAAACCCCGCCTTCCGGCACCGTCGACCACCAAGTGTTGACCATCTGCGAGCGAAAGGCGAGCAGCGTTCCAGACTCGCACCACGACCTCGTCATCGTGGCAGACACCATGCTGAGCGATCCCGATGACCATTCGCTGAGCATGGGGAAACCAAGAGATTTGGCTCACGCGGCAACCATGCTCCACCGATTGAGCGGCCGGTTGCATCAGGTTTGGACCGCCACCGCCGTTCGTTGGAACGGCACGTGGCATTCATGGTGCGAGCAGGCGGTGGTTTCGATTGCTGAGTTGTCGCCCGACCAGCTCGATGATCTCCTGACATCGGGGTCATGGAAAGGCAAAGCCGGGGGCTACGACCTGGCGGGGCCAATGGCTGAGCATGCTCGTTTGGTGGAGGGGGCTTCGTCGACCGTGTTGGGTCTCGCAGACGGCGCCATGGCGTTTTTGTCAGCGCTGGCGACGCTGGATTGACGCTACAACAACGGTTTCAGGCCGAGTTCATGCTTTTCCATGTCGACCACGACGTTGTGGCCCGGGACCATCAGCAACTTGTCCTCTGCGTCCAGCGAGAAGACGCTCACACGGGCTTGGTCCGCCATGTGCTTGATTTCCCTGCGACACGCCATCTGGTGACTTTCCATGTGAACGAGCGGGCGCAGATCGACGATGGCGGTGTCGCCTTGCATGACGCGTTCGAGCATCGCCACGGTCGGGATACGCTTCATCACGTCAGGTGAAACGTAGCGAAGCGCTTTGTTGGGCGTGGGTGCTTGGCGCGTGATCTCAATGCCGAGGTCGTGAAAGGCTTCGCCATCGGGGGTGGTCGGACCCGTCCAGCCAAGCGGCGGTGCACGAAGGCTGCTCACGTCGACCGACGGGGTTTCCAACGACTCCACCGCTGCGGGTGGGGTTGGGGACGGCGCTGCTTCCTCGGCCTCGCCTGGGGCCGAAAGCGAAACCGGGCCTTGGCTGGGTTCGGGAGCAGGTGTTCGAGTCGTGGGGCTGGCGCCGCCTTCGGGGTCCGGTAGTCCGAAGAATTGCCACAGGCTCCCCATGCTTCTGCCTCACAAGTCCAGATCGTCAAGCAACGATTGCAACTCAGGGTTGGCAGGGGTTGGTGGAGTTTGTGAAACTATGGGTTGAACCGGAGCCGGAGCGGGCTGGTTCGCAGCCAGCCATTGTTCGCCGTAGTAATTCCACTGTTCCATCGTCCAGCCCTCGGGCAGTCCCGTCGCCGGGAGCGGGGGCCCGGTGTTGGCAGCCACCGGTTCGGCGGGTGCGCTGTACGCGGCGGGCTGGGTTTGAACCGGAGCGGATTCGGCTGGAACCGAGGCGGCGACGGGCTCGCTGGCCGGGAGGGAGGCGACAGGCTTGGGTGCCTCGGCGAACTGGCTTTGTTCAAACATACCAAACTCCTCGGTTGGAGCCGTGCGCTGGCGGGTAAAGAACAGGAACACGGCCAGGCCGATGATGATGATCCCGAGCAGACCGATAACGGCCGTGGTGGTCGTGCCCAACTCGCTCGTAATGCTTTCGAAGAGCCCGCTGGGCGGGAGTTCGGCCACCACCACGGTCAACGACCTTTGNTCTGATTCACCGTCGTCGTCCGTGGNNGNGACGATCACGGTCCACTCGCCGGGAGGAAGGTCGTTGATGGTCCACGTTCCGCCGGTGAAGTCGTCATCACCCGTGGGGTCGCCGTCAAGGTCGCTGTCAAGGTGAGAACTGTCCCAGGTGAACGCAAGGAGTTCGTTGTCCGTGGCTTCGTCGTAGAAGAAGTCAGCACCCATGAGGGTGAGGTTGTCGCCCTCGGTGAGGTTGGTGTAGGAGGTTTGGGCGTCGATGGATTCCCGAGGTTTGACGTTGAGAACGCTGACGTTCATGCTTTGCTGGGCGAAGGCTCCGTCGTCGTCGGTGACGGTGACGGTGATCATTCTGACGCCCTTGGTCGACCAGGACGGTGCAACCGAGGCNCCGGTCAGTTCGCAATCGTTGTCTCGCACGCCGTCGCCGTCGGTGTCCAGCTTGGCGTTCAGGTCCCAACAAATGGTCAGCGTGGCTTGGTCCGAGGCCGTGTCTTGGGCCGTGACGGTGAGGTTGAGCGGGTCGTCTTCAACCACCGGACTGTTGCCGGGAAGGCCCTGTACCGTAGGCGGCACGTTGTGAACCATGACCGTGGCTTGCTGAATATCGGAGGTGGCACCGTCGGCGTCAATGGCCCGAACTTGGACGATGTGCTCGCCCGACGTGTTCCACGAGACCAACTGCTGCGACGCCACNCCCACGCTGGTGAGCGTCCAATTTTCATCGGCGAGTGAGGGGAACCATTCAACGATCATCGTGCCCTCGTCGTTGGCGGAATCGCCGGCGGTTGCTTTGAGCAGCCCGAGTTCGTCCTCGTTGATGTGCCACGTGCCGTTTTCATCCGGCACCACCTCAACGCCACCTTTTGTGAGGGTCGGGGGTGAGATGGTGGGTGGGACGTTGAGGACCATCACCTCGCTGGAGAGCACGGTGGTGTCACCGTCGTCGTCCGTCGCNACGGCGGTGATGTTCACCGGGCCCTCAAACATGGGCGTGAAAGTGCAGGTGGGCTGCGTCAAGCCCTCGGCACAGGTCAGGCCCGGCCATGAGATCACCACCTGTTGGCCCGAAGGCGATGAGGTGTCCACGTCTTCGATGTCCACGGCTTCGACGGTGATGGGGTTCTCGACTTCAACCGACACGGGGTGCGTNAGGTTGAACGTGGGGGCCCGATTGAGCACCACCACATCGACCACCAGTTCGTCCGTGTCGAGTTCTTCGTCCACCACGAGGACCTTCACACTCCACGTGCCGCTGTTCGACCAGTTCCACTGCGTCCAGCATCCCGGAGCTTCAATCACGTCGATGAGGCCGACCCGAGATTCAATTTCAAAGACACAGTCCACGTCACCGCCGTCAACGTCAAAGCTCTCGGTGGCGTTGAGNGTGACGTTCTCGAAGGTGTACTTCCCTTCGTCGACGTTCATGAAGGCGGTGGGGGCACGTCCGATGAAGACGGAAAGCGAGGCATCGTTGTTGCTGCGGTTGGCGTCCGCNGTGACGTTTTCGTCCGGGTCAACGGTGAACGTCATCGCCGCCGTTCCGATGGGCATGTTGCTGGGCACGGACCAGTTCACCATCACGCGCTCTTCGGCGTACGGTGCGATGGGNGAGAGGGTTTCGCGAAGGACGGTTCCGTCCGGCGTTTGGACCTCCATGGACGTCCCGGGCGCCGTCAGCACGCCTCGGTTTTGGGCGGGGAGTGAGAACATCAGAACGTCACCCGGGAGGGCGTTGTAGCCAATGGAGGCGCTCAGGGTTGTGGTGTCCCCGTTGCGTGTCCGTTCAACGATGACGGAGCCCGCCTGAGCGATGAGGTCCACGCCAACCACACTCAAATCCTGAACCACGGTGGTGGCGCCCACGATGCGTGCGGCTGGGTCGTAGACCAGCACGCCGTTGCTGGTGTGGTCGTCGCTGGCGGGCGTGTCGTCGACTTCATCGGACACGTTGAGGGCGACTTGGGCCTGTCCGTTGTTGTCCGTGGTTGGGTTGAGAATGGTGCCCGCAATTTCGTACCGAAGTTGCAGGTTGGTGTTCTTGATGGGGATGCTGGGCGATCCTGCCACGCTGTAGGCGATGGATACCTGCTCGATGGCGTTGGGCAGCGTGGCGGTTGTGGCGGTGCTGACGGAGATGTCCGTGTTTCGTCCGCCGGGGGACGAGGAGGGGTTCACGCTGTTGGAATCGGCAGGGTTGTAGGTTTTCAAGATCCAATCGATGGTGAAACCGGCGGGATTGACGATGCGGTTCCAAACGCTTCCTCGGACGGCGGGGCAGTACCAGTTGAAGCCAAGGTTGACACCGGTGGCGTTCCATTCGGCGATCTTGTAGGCGTCGTCGCAACCGGTGTATTGCGGCGAATCCCCGTCTTCCACCGGTGCTTCGTTCTTGATGACCTGCCAGGAATTGTTCTCATCCTCCTGAGAATCAAACGACGTGGGGTCGAAGTAGTCCGACGAACCACTGCTGGTGGTCTCGGCTTCAAACTCCATCCACCACTGGTCGCCGTTGCGAATGGGGAAATCATAGCGCTCCTTGGCGGGCGTGTAGGTGTTTTCGAAGGTCACGACACCGAGGGTTTGTTCCAAAAACCCGAGGTTGAAGGGTCGGAACGCGACTTCGAGGGTGAAATCGCTGGTGATGGTGGCCAAATCCCTCGCACGAAGGATGTCGATGCCGTCGTAATCGATGTCGAGTCGGCCGGAGACGCCCTCAAGATTGGCGCCGCTGTTGCCGGAGGTGAAACCACCGCTGATCTCGACTTCGTAGGCCAGCACCGTGTCGCCGTTGTTGTCGGTGGCGTAGAAAATGTCCGTCACCTCGTTGGTGGTGTCGCCCGTCAGGGCGTTGAGCGAGGCCGAGACGTTGGCTTGGGCCAACAATTGGGACACGTCGAATTTGGTTTCATACACCCATTCATCGCCGATTCGGTAGGTGGGCACATCCACGACTCCCGAAACACCCTGCGAGCGTTGTTCAACCCGATGCTCGTCGTGGAGAACAGAAGATTCGACGACACCAAGGCCTAAGGAAGTGAGGAACAAGGCGACGAGGAACGCCGCCTGACAAGCCCGTCCGAACATGGGACGAGGTGGCAGTCCTGATACAAAAGAGAATGTCCTCTAACTCACGGGGACTGGCTGTCAAGCCACTGTTGGCCGTAGTGTTCCCACTGCTCGGTGGTCCATCCTTCGGGGAGGCCCGTCGCAGGCAGCGGTGGCCCGGCGTGGACCGGGGTCGGCGCTTGCTGAAGGGCCGCCTGGAAGAGGTAGTCCGGAGGCGGGCCCTCCGGTCGCTTTCGCTGAATGCTCTCCTCTCGCTGGGCGAAGAGGTCGCCGTCGAGGGAAGTCGACACCTCGTCCCAAACGTCAGCGGTTGGGGCTGAACGACGTCGGCGCCGTGAGAACAGGCCGACCAGCAAGAGCATGATCACCAGGAGACTGAGTTGAATCACCGGGTTCGCTTCTTCACCCACGAGGGAGGCACCGAGGTTTTCGAGCGGTGTCCGGTCGGCGGGGAGGACGGCAAAGGTGAGGACCTTCGTGCCGGGGCGTTCAGGGTCCTCGTCCCAAGCCATGACTTTGACGGACTGGAGACCGTCGCGTGTGAACGTGTACGACACGGTTTTGCCGATGAGGTCGGCGTCGTTGTCCGGAACGCCATCTTCGTTGCTGTCCACCGTGATGTCGGTGTCCCATGCCACGGTGAGGTCCTTGATGTCGGTGAGCGCATCGAGGGTGTCGCTCGCATCGAGGACACAGGTTTCGTACGCCACGCAAGAGATGGCTTTCGTTCGAACGATGGGCGGCGTGTTCAACACGAGCACTTCCAACACCTCGCTGGTGGTGGCGCCGTCGTTGTCGGTCACGTGGTAGACGAGTTTGTGGGTGCCGCTTCGGTTCCACGCCACGGTGAGGTTGTCGCCGATCACGTCGCAGTCGTCATCGGCGCTACCTTTGTCATCGGAGTCCATGCTGGGATCGATGTCCCAGCAGCGTANCAGCGTCTCCACGTCCGATGGCGTGTCGGATGAAGTGCCGGAGACGCTGACGGTTTGGCCTTCAGCGACCGGCAAGACGGGCGAGATGGGTTCGATGGTCGGCGGCACGTTTTGCACGCTGACCCATCGCTCTTCCACCCCGCTCGAGGCGCCTTCTGAATCGGTGACCTCGAGACGCATTTTGTGCAAGCCGGCTTCCAGCCACACCATTTCGAACTCCGAGGTTCGCCCGTCAAAGACGCGAACCAGCGAGGGTTGGGCGTCATCGGGCCACCACGTGTGAGTGAGGTCGTCGATGTCGTCGACGGAATCNTGGGCCTGCCCCTTGATGAGGACGNCTTGGTCTTCGTCCACGTGCCAGGTGTCTTGTGCATCCATGGCGACCGGNCCCTCATCGCCGATCATTTGCACGTTGATGCTGTGCGGTTGAATGTTGGTGAACTTGACATCAAAACTGGCGGTGGCTGTCGCTCGGTCGTCGTCGGTTCCAACCGCCGTGAAGGTNTTCCAACCCTCGGTGGTTGACGTGGTGGTGCAAACACGGGTGTAGTAGCCCTCCTTGCAGTTGGCCCCCGGCCAGTAGATGTCAACCACGCCCGGCCACACCTTCTCCGAATCGGAGTCGTTGGCGTANGCGTAGAGCGTGATCGGGTATTCGACCTTGGCTTCTGTACGCTGACTGCGGACCTCGATTTTTGGTGCGCGGTTCTCAACGGTCACGTTGAGGATCATGACGCTTTCATCCCGCTCTTCGTCCTCCACCGTGATCTCAACGGGGTAAATGCCGTCGTCGATCCACGTGTAGTTGAGCATGCAGGAGGGGGCGACGATGCGCTCGTAATCCCACGTGCGGGTCCCGTCATCGAACGGCACCCAGAACTCACAGGAGACGTCGCCTCCGTCCTCGTCGAAACTTCCGCTGGCGTTGATGAGGATCGTGTCTTGGGTCATGCCCGTGGGCTCGGGCGCAACGGGCGTCGGCAGGCGACCGACGAACAATTCGATTCGCCCGAGGTTGTTCTGCAGGTCGGCATCCGCACCGTTGAGGCGACTGACGTCGGCCTCCCAAAGGAGTTCAACCGCCCCAATCGAGGTGTTTTCTGGCACCTCCCAGAGGGCGAACATCTTGTGGGTCTGGTACGTGGCAAGAGCGGGGAGCTGGTCGGTCGAAACGGTGCCGTCGGGAAGCGTCAACCGAGCGTCGGTGACCACGGAGGTGGTGATGCCTCGATTTTTGATGGCGACTTCAATGTCCAAGTAATCGCCGGGCAAGACGTTGAAGCCGGAAATGGCGTTGAGTTGCGTGACCGTGCAGACGTCGCCAATGCACCGCTCACGGTACATCACCACGGCACCCTCGTCGGCAAACACGTCAAGGCCCACGAGGTACTGGTCGAGCGTGACCGTGGCGGCCCCCACTCGGTTGCCGGCTTTGGCCACCAAGCCGTGGCTTGCGTAGTCGAGCAGCGTTGCGGAAGAATCGATCGCATCGCCGATGTCCAGCACGGCCCACGCACTGCCGTTGGCTGCCGTGGTCAGTGAGGTGACGAATCCTTCTGCCTCGTGGTGAAGTTCCAACTGCAACCCGGCCACGTTGGAGAAGCAGGAAGACGAAGCGTTCACCCACACCTGCATCGGTGTGTTGAGCGCTGTAATGCTGCGTTCGGGCGTCACGGACAAGCAGTCCGCTCGAGTGCCGGGGTTGGTGTAGGGCTCCACGCCGCTGGCGCCGACAGGGTCGTACCGCTTGAGTTTGAAATCGATGGTCAAACCGATGTCATCGTTGGTGTTGAGCCAAGCATAGTTTCGGACCTCGGGGCAGTACCAGCGGAAGCCTTCCGAGACGCCGTCGCTGTTGAATGAGGTCATTTCGTAGGATTCGTTGCAGCCCCCGTAGTCGATGCTCTGCCCGATCATGTTCCGGGGTTTTCCAACATCGGTCACCACCCAGGTGGTGCTGTTGGTGTCGGTTTCAGGCGGCGGGAAGGGGGTGATGTAATCGCTTTGACCCGACCACTGCGAATACGAGGTGGTGGTGGTGGTCCAGCGCTCATCCATTCGAAGCGGGAAATCGTAATTTTCGTTCACGGGCGAATAGGTCGTCGTGATGGTGATGTCGCCGAGAATTTGCTCGAGGAATGAAATGCCGCTGGGAACAAACCGGATGTACATGTCCAACTCGCTTCGAATCGGAGCGAGGTCGCTCACCCTGAGGTATTCGGTTTGGGTGAATTGGATGTAGACGTTGCCGGTGAACCCTTCCAGCGAAACGCCGGATTTGTCAAAGTTCGCCGAGGTGCGAAGCGTGTAGGCCAACACGGACATGTTGTCCACGTTTTGGGTCGTGATACCGGTTACCTCGGCGGTGGTGTCGCCTTGGATTTCACCGACCGTAGCGTCCACGCCGGTGTCGGTGACCAAAATGCTGGGATCAAACGTTCCGGAGTAGATCCAGCGGTCGCCGATGCGCCAGGTTGGAACGTCCGAGACACCCGGGTCCCCGGCAATCGTTGGGTGCACGGAGGCTTCGGCGAGGACGTCATGGTGATCAACGGGGATGAGGCTGGTGAGCAGCAAGAGGACCAAGCCCACGGGAAGGGTGCGGCGCATGGTCCCTCCTCCCATGGTGTGAGGACGGGCGAAGGAGGACATCAAGCCTTCTCTTCCAGCCCTTCGGGCTGTCTGGCCTCAAAGCAGGTCGGCGAGTTCGTCCTTGATGATCTCGACGGCTTCGAGAATCTCGTCTTTGTGGCGAGCGCCGGTGATGACCATCTTGCCGGAGCCGAAGATGAGGCAGACGACCTTGGGGTCGTCGAGTCGGTAGATGAGGCCAGGGAACTGTTCGGGCTCGTACTCCACTTTGTCGAACGGGAGGTGGAAGGTGAGGTGGTTGAGGTTGAGTTTGCGGGGAACGCCGGCTTGGGGCTCACCGGTGAACTTGTCCACGCCGTCGTAGTCCTCGGGGTAGTGGAGGGCGTAGGTGGCCACCATGTTCTGGACTTCGATGGTGACGTCCTTGAGGTCCCACGTTTCGATGCCGGCAGCGCGCAGGTCCTTGATCATCCGGTCAATACCGGTGTGGATGTTGTCCTCGTCCTTTCCACCGGTGCACACAGCACGGCCGGAGCGGAACATGAGGATGGCGAGTTTTGGCTCGGTAACACGGTAGACGACACCGGGGAACTGCTCGGGTTCGTATTCGCAGTTGAGTTGAATGGCGATGTCGGGGAGATCGAGTTCTTCTGCGACACGTGTGCTGGCAACTACATTCACGACGGTAAGGCGTTCTTCATCGGTGGTCATATAAAGGCCGAACGGCCTTTAGTATATAAAAGGAATTTCAGCGCCCAAGCGGTCCGGCTTTCAGAAGGGCGGGTTTCAACCGTTCACGTTGCGGTCTCGATGCGAACGCCCTCGTTGCCGATTCGCGAGACGAGCGTGCGTCCACCCGCCAGTTCGATGGCCTCGCTGGTTTGCTTTGGATGCCGGGTCAGCGCCACCATGCATCCGCCTCCGCCCGCCCCCGTCAGTTTGACCCCGAGCGAGGTCGGTGCGGCGGCTTGAATCAGGTTCTCGAGCTCGGGGGACGAGACGCCCAGGTTTCGCAGCAACAGGTGGTTTTCGCTCATGGCGTGCCCCACCGCTTCGTAGTCCCCTTTCATCAAGGCCGCAAGGCCGCGGCGCGCCACGGTGCCGATGGCTTCGATCTCACGGACTCTTGAAGGGTTTGCCGCTAGGGCGTCGGCGACCATGGCCACCTGTTTGGACGTCGGCGCAAACACGCCGGTGTTTCCCAACACGAGGAAGACATCGTCGCTCGGCGCAGCGAGGTTGTGCACCTCCCACGTTCGTTTGCCCTCGGGGGTCATGAGCTGGCGCGTGTAGAGGTGGTTCGCGTCCACCTCGACGTGGTCGGAGAGGACCACGATACCACCCTCAACGCTGGTGGAGGCGTCCATCGGTGAGGCGCGGCCTTGCTGTGCGTGTGCTTCGGCCCGATGCGCAAGGGCGCTCAAACCGTCGCGGTCGATGCCTTTGCCGGGGTTGGCAAGGCGGTGCATGGCGGCACCAACGGCAGCGCTGAGTGCGGCGCTTGAACCGAGGCCCGATGCTCGAGGGATGTCGCCCGAAATGTGGAGGGCCATGGGCTCGCCATCGGGCAACCATCGGTCCCTCAGCATCGTGATGTGGGGGGGCCGTTGAGGGTCGAGGGCGCTTCCGTCGACGCTCCACGAGGACGCAGAGGACAGGGACACGGAGAGGCGCTGCTCGATGGCAACGGCAACGGCGGGTTGCCCGTAGACCACGGCATGTTCGCCGAAGAGAATGCACTTTCCCGGGGCGCTTGCAGCCACGAGCACCGGGGCCTCAGCCATGATTCTTTGACGGGCCCCGGCTTCATATTCCTTCTTGCACACCGTCGTGATTCCGTCCTCCTTTGACGGTGGATTCAAAGTGCGCCTTAACCTCGCAGGGGTAGCGCCAAGGCGTTGAACCGGTGAGCACCATGGAACACCCCCTGTTTTTGGATTACGGCCCCGTCCCCGGATGGGCCATTCTCTTGGTTTTGTTTAGCGTCTCAGGTGGCTTTTTCGGCTTTCAAGTTTGGAAGGCCAGCAAACTCGTCCTGAAGGGCAAACCTGAGGATCGTTTTGACAACTGGGGTGCCCGAATTTCTGAGGTGATCACCGGATGGCTCGGCCAGAAAAAGGTGCTCAAGGACCGCATCGCAGGGGGCATCCACGTGCTCATGTTCTGGGGCTTCCTGATGCTCTCGACCGACATGTTTGACCTCGCCAGCGGCAACCAGTTCTCCCAAAAAGTGCTCCCTGAGGTCGTTCGTGGACCATGGAACCTCATGGTTGAGGTTGGCTACACCATTGCTTTTGTCGGGTGTGTGCTGGCGCTCATTCGCCGTGTGGTCTTCACGCCCGAGAAGCTCAAGGGCAAGTCCCAACTCGAGGGTAACGTCATTCTGTTGCTCATCATGACCATCACCACCACCTCCTTTGTGGTTGAAGCCGGTGAATCCACGGTCTCGTCCACCTGGGAGCCCATTGGCTACTGGGTTTACGCCACGCTGGCACCCGCCGCCAGCGTCGTCATCGCCGCCTACTGGGCCCACATGCTGGCCATCTGTGTCTTCCTGTTCCTCATTCCGCTTTCCAAGCACATGCACCTGGTGATGGCCTTCCCCAACGTGTTCTTCCACGACCTTCGCCCCATGGCCACGATGGAGCCGCTGGCCCGTGGGGACAACGGCAAGGCCGTCCTGCTCGACGATCTTGACGTGGAGTCGTTTGGCGCCGTCAACTACACGGATTTCACCTGGCGAGACCTCATCGACGGCTGGGCCTGCACGTCGTGTGCTCGCTGCCAAGATGTTTGCCCGGCTTACGCCAGCGGCAAGGACCTCAACCCCATGCAAATCATTCACGATGTGCGCCACTACGCCAACGACCACGCCACGACGTTGCTGGCCGACGAAACACCCGAAGAGGACATCATCGCCCGCTTCGGAGAGGGCGCCATTTGGGCTTGCACGACCTGCCATGCTTGCGTAGAGGCCTGCCCCATTTACATCGACCACGTGCCCAAACTCACCGACGCTCGCCGCCACCTCATGATGGAGCGCATGGAGTTCGACGAGAGCGTTGAAGCAACGGTCTTGCCGCTCATGGCCACCATCGAAAACCTCGAGTCCGATTCCAACCCCTACGGCCTGCCCGCTCACGAGCGCGGCGACTGGGCCGAGGGCCTTGACGTGAAGGTCGCAGAACCGGCCGAATACATTTACTTCGCAGGGTGCGCTGCTTCGTTTGACGAACGCAACAAAAAGGTCGCTCGAGACACCATCAGCATCATGAAAGAAGCCGGTCTCGACGTCGGCATCCTCGGCATGCAAGAAGGTTGCAGCGGTGATGCTGCTCGCCGTGCTGGCAACGAATACCTGTTCCAAATGCTGGCGGAGACCAACCTGTCAACCTTTGAGGAAATCGGCGTGAAGAAGATCGTCGCCTCCTGCCCTCACTGCTTCCACACGTTGGGCAAGGAGTACAAGGACTACGGCGGCGAAGACATCGAAGTCATGCACCACTCTCAACTCATCAGTCACCTGCAAACCGAAGGGAAACTGCCTCAGCCCAAGCACGACGGCTCCGTCACGTTCCACGATCCCTGCTACCTCGGTCGCATCGGTGGGGAACTTGATGCCCCTCGAGACGCCATCGGCGGTGTCGACGTGGAGGCAGAGCGCCACGGTCGTGATTCCTTCTGTTGCGGGGCTGGTGGCGCCCAAATGTGGATGGAAGAGCACGTTGACGAAGGGTACGACCGCGTGAACGTCATCCGATCGAAGGAACTCGCTGCCACCGGAGCCGATACCGTGGCCGTCGGTTGCCCCTTCTGCTCGACGATGGTCACCGACGGTCTCAGTGCCATCGGTGCGGAGATGGAAGTCAAGGACGTTGCGGAACTTGTTTGGGAGCAAATCAAGGCCAACGACGCCAAAATCGAAGCGGCCAAAGCCTCCGCAGAGGCGGCTCCAGAACCCGCTGAAGCCTGAGGTACCGGCGTGTTCTCTGACGGCGACCAGCGTGCCTTGTTGGACTGGTACGATGCCCATCAGCGTGATTTGCCCTGGCGCCAAACCAACGACCCGTGGGCCATTCTTCTCAGCGAGGTTCTCCTTCAGCAAACCCAAGTCAGCCGGGGTTTGGTGTATTGGAAGCGGATGGTCGAGACCTTCCCGACCATCGCATCGATGGCGAACGCCTCCGTTGATGCCGTGTTGAAGGCGTGGGAAGGAGCGGGCTATTACAGCCGAGCCCGACGTTTGCATGCGCTCAGCCAACGGGTCATGTCACCCGCCTCCGACGGCGGTTACGACGGCCGTCTTCCCTCAACTTACGACGAACTGCTCTCCCTTCCGGGCATCGGACCGTACACCGCCGCCGCCGTGGCCAGCATCGCCTTTGGCCAACCGGTGGCTTGCGTGGACGGCAACATACGACGTGTAATGGCCCGACAAACCGCGGACCGTGATCCAACCCCAAAAGCGGTGCAGGCTTGGGCGGATGCGTCCCTCGTTGACGTACGGCCCGGCGATTGGAATCAGGCCCTCATGGAACTCGGCGCCACCGTTTGCACACCGAAACGTGCGGGATGCGTTCGATGCCCTGTCGCCGCTTCTTGTGGGGGGCGGGCGACACCGGAACGCTTCCCTCGACCGAAGTCCCAACGGGTCAAGACCGTTGAGATGACGGCCATCGTGGACCATGACCGTCAGGGTCGACCGGTGCTGGTGCAACGACCCAGCAGCGGGCTGTTCGGCGGTCTTTGGGGTCCGCACTATCGTGAAGGCCAACCGCCCGTGACCGGTTCCTACATCGAAGCGGGCACGGTGTCCCACCAACTGAGCCATCGCAGCATGACCGTTCACGTGCGGGTCGGGACAGCCGTGTCGTCTGTCAACGGCGTTGACCCAGCGGACGTGGCGTGTTCAACGCTTGATGAGAAGGTTCTCGCCGTCGCCGAGGCAGCACGCCAGCGGCGTTTGAAGGTCAACGGAAAGAACGAAACGGGTGAGCGCACGGAGGAGGGCTGATGGTGCACTCGATTGCGGACGATTGGGAGCAGGTTGCCGAGCGGTTTGAGCGCATGTTTGCCGGACTCGGGGAGGTGTCAACCGACCACCGCATGCTGTCCTTTCACTCGGTTCCGCCGTCGGTTGCGACGGGGATTTCCATCACCCGTGCGGGTGGGCTCGTGGCCAGCATGCCCCTTCACGCCATCGAGAGCGAGTTCACCACGATTCGGTTTTCAGAAGGTCTCACGGCGCTGACCCTAACGGGCAACGGCGGCACGTACACGTACACCGTTCCGCCGGCGTTGTTGGTCAAACGCTCAACTTGAAGGCTCAACCACGTGGTTCCAACCGGTGGTTTCGTTGAACACCGCTGTTTCCGTCAAATCCCAAACGGATTGGATGTACGTTTGGTTGGTTTGTTTGCCGATGAGGGTGTGGAACGCATAGCCTTGAGCGTTGACAAAAACAGCATGGGGTATGGCTCTCGCTTCGACCTCCTTGGCCAGCGCCGGATGGAGAATGAAGGGTCGGTCGAGGGTTCGATTCAAGTTCTCCTCGGTGTTGTTGTGCCATTCGCTCATGTTGGCCAGCCGTTCCCTTGCATCCATGGAGAACACCACGAAGCGTTCGGCAGGCAGAATCAGGTCGTAGGCGTCCAACGTGGTTTCGCAGTGGGTGCACAACGGTGAGGAGAAATAGGCCATGTAGGACCGATTTTCAAACACCTCCTCCGATTGGCTGATGTTGGTGTGGTCCACTCCGTCCCACGCCGGGAACAACGCAGCGGTTGGCAGCACCACCTCCATCGATTCCTCGACGGTCTCCGATGGTGGCTCAACGCATCCGGCCAACACCACGGTCAGCGACATCAAAACAACCAGCGCCGACCTCATGGCTCAACCGGTTCTTTCACAGGTGCCGCCGTTGATGAGGCTTCCTCTCTCGCAGACAGTTCGTGGCGGAACGAGGCCAAGCAGATCATCAAGCCGGCAACGAGCGCATATTCTGCCGGGGCGGCCACCACGATGCCGCTTTGTGTTTGGTTGAGGAATTCCACCGTCGTGAGGTCCGTGGGGTCGATCCTGTTTGCGGCGCGTTGGAAGGCGACCATCATGACGGTAAAGCTCACCGCTGCCACGGAAAACCCGATTCGCCGTAGGCGTCGGCCTGCTGGTGTCGCTTTCGGGCCCATGGCCCATCCGGCGAAGAAGGCCCAAGCGAGCCCACCACCAAAGGCGAGCAGGGCCGTCCAGATGTGAGGGTTGATGTGGTCGTACATGTCAAAGTGGCTCACCAACACGGTGTTCGTTGCGGCGACCAAGCCGAGCAACGAAGCCAGAAACCACGCTCTTGGTCGAGCAGCATCCAGTTCGTGGTAGAGGTGCCACGCGAACGCCATTTGGACCACACCGCTCACCGTCAGGCCGACGGTGAAGACGAATCCTTGGAGCCCGCCCGTGTCGGTTTCAGAAATGAAAAACGGGGTTGCCCGAGGCTCGCCCAGCAGGTGAATGAGGGTCGCCACCACGACGGTGAGGCTGGGGGTGAACCAGGCACCACGGGCGACCAAGAGGCCCTGCTCCCGGGTCAGAGGAAGGCGTCGACCGTATCTTGGATGCACGTGTCAAGATCCTCCCATTCCATTCCTAAGACGTTCTCCGCTTTGGCACTTGAGTACCGTGTATCCCCGCCCATCATGTTCTTGGCCACGGCTCGGGTAAGGTAGCGCTGGCGCCCGAATTTACCGCCCAACCAATCCTGAAAGACGGCCAGGGGAATCAGCGTGTTGGGCAGGCTGTAGCGAGGCGATTTGGTCGTCGGGTTCAGGCTGCGAATGCGCTTGCAAATGGTGGCCAACGTGATGTTGGCGTGAGGGGCGAGAATGAAACGCCCCTCCGCCTCGTCAACCTCGAACGCCCGGCGATGAGCGATGGCGACGTCTCGGACGTGCACCACCGACATGGGGAACTTGGGGACCACGGGATACTTGCCAGCCATGGCGTCTTGAAAGTAGTCAACGCTCGGCGTTGGCTGTACGAATCCACCGCCGAGGACGGCGGTGGGGTTGATGACGCGCAGATCGAGGTTCAATTCCTCAGAAAGGTGCCAAGCCAAGCGCTCAGATTGTGTTTTTGCCACGCTGTAGGGAAGGGACGTGTCCTCGTTCCAGACCGCCTCGTCTTTGAGTTTCCCACGTGGTGCGTTGCCCACGGCCGCCGTGCTTGAGGTGTAGACCACGCGCTGGATGCCCGCCTCGGCAGCGGCGTGAAGGAGGTGGGCGGTGCCCTTGTTGGCGGTGTCAAGGATGGTGGTGGCGCTGTCTCGGGTCGAATACAGCGTGGCCGTGTGAAACAAGCCGTCGCACCCCGCAAGGTGCTTGACCCAAACGTCCGCATCCAGGACATCGCCTTCGACGAGCTCCAACCGGTCTTCGAAGCCCAGTTGCTTGGCGTGAGCCAACACATGGTCCGTTTTACTCGGGTCGTTCAGGTTGCGAACTGAACCCCTCACGGCATAGCCGTGTTCGAGCAAGTCGCGAACGATGTGGTTGCCGATGTGACCGTTCACACCGGTGACAAAGATTCGCTTGCGTGGTGCATCGGTCATAAGGCGGGGGACACGGGGGTCTCGTATGAACCTTCAAGAGGGGGTCGTGCCAGCCCTCGCTGAAGCCCATGCCGATTCGGTTGCACGATACCCGCCGCCGAGAAAAGGTGAATTTCACCACCTTGGAGCCCGGCAAGGTTTCCATGTACGTCTGCGGCGTGACGGTCTACGACCGATGCCACCTTGGCCACGCTCGCTGCTACTTGGCGTTTGACCTCATCCACCGTTGGTTGGAGGCGAGCGGCTACGATGTTCAGTACGTCCAAAACTTCACGGACATTGACGACAAGATCATTCAACGCGCCAACGAACTCGACGGCGATTGGCAAGCCCTGGTCGAACAAAACATCGAGGCGTATTTCGAGGACATGGATGCCTTGAACATTCTACGAGCGGACGTTTACCCTCGTTGCACGGAATACGTTGATGACATGATTCGGATCACGACCGACCTCATCGAGAAAGGTCATGCCTACGAAGCCAACGACGGCGTGTACTTCCACGTTGAATCCGCTCCGGAGAAGTACGGCCAACTGACGGGTCAGTCCATCGACGCCGTTCGTTCCGGCGCAGGTGGCCGGGTGGACGACACGGGTTCGGGCAAGCGAGACCACAAGGACTTCGCTCTTTGGAAGGCGGCGAAGCCCGGAGAACCCACGTGGGACTCCCCCTGGGGGCCAGGGCGTCCCGGCTGGCACATTGAGTGCACCGCCATGTCCCTTGACCACTTTGACAAGGAATTTGACATCCACGGCGGAGGCCACGATCTTCGCTTCCCCCACCATGAGGCAGAGATTTTCCAAGGCGAGTGTCACACGGGGCACTCTCCCGTGGTTCACCACTGGCTTCACAACGGTTTTGTCAACATCGACGGCGAAAAAATGAGCAAGTCCCTTGGCAACTTTTGGACCATTCGCGACATTCTCACCAAGGTTGACGCCATGGTGTTGCGTTTTGCTCTCATCAACGCCCACTACCGCTCCCCCATCGACATGAACGAAGCCTTGCTCAACGATGCTGAACGCAATTACAATCGCTTGCTTGAGTGCTACGTCGCCGCTCTCAAGGCTCAGGGTGACGGCCCAACCGTTCACCTGCCCCATCCCGATGTGGCCTCCCCGCACCCCCTGGCTCGTGCTACCGGTTTGCTGGAGAAAATGGGTGAAGGGTTTGCCAGGGCCATGGACGACGATTTCAATTCCCGTGAAGCCGTTGCCAAGGTGCTTGGAATGGTGCGAGAGATCACCAAAACCCTCGCTGTTGACATGGACGTCGCCGACCGTCAAGCCTTCGCAGCGTACGCCGTGGACCTCCTCGAGGAAACGGCAGGGCGCGTGCTGGGCGTGTTGCCCTCCCAAGACATGGCCCTCGCTGAACCGGAAGAAGACCCGCGAAAGGCAGCAATTGCTGACCAGGTCGAAGCCTTGTTGGTCCAGCGGAGTGAAGCGCGAGCCAGCAAAGATTGGGCGCTCGCGGACAGCATCCGAGACGAACTCAACGGCCTTGGAGTGGTGGTCACCGACACGACGACCGGTCCCGAGTGGGACTTGGCGTGATCATTCACTGTCGTCCTTGGGCGGTTCCATGGGCGGTGGCGCAGGGACGAAGGCACCGGATGCTTCCGATTCCACTTCCATCGTTGCGGCCTCTTGCTCGTCCCACATCTTTTCGATTTGGACCTCGGCTGCCAGAGCGTCTTCTCCGCCCCTCGAGACAACGTAGAGGGCCGCCAGTAACACGACAACGATGCCCACGAACAGCATGAGCGCTTGCCGTTCCACGTTCTCGTCCTCGGCTTGGGACGTGTCAACGGGGATGTTTGCCTGACCGGTGTCATCGTTGCTCTCGCCCGGGCCGGTGTTGTCGTTGGTGTCGTTGGTCGTGTCGTTGGTGTCATCCGACGTCTCGACCTCTTCGACGGTGCAGGGTGGCTGGGTGCCGTCTGGACAGGGTTCAGGTTCCGGAGCGACCACGATTTCGAAATCGGTCACCGCAGGAAGCGATTCGGTTCGATCATAGTACCGGTCGTACAGCAGGGCCATGTTCACGTGGACGTTGGCCGTTCCCGACTTGTTGAGGACGTTGAAGTAACGCTCGTCGCCGTAGGTGTACCACGGGTCAAGGCCGACGTTGGGCATGTCTCGGGTCACGCTGGCAAAGTCGTCTTGGTCGCCAAACGCAGCGGTCATCTCCTCAACATCAAAGCGCATGGCCATGGTCAGGTTTTCGACAATGCTGGACCACGATTGGGCGCCCTCGGGTGCAGCGAGGAACGTGACATCCACCGCTTTGCCAAACCGACCGGCGGGTTCGGTGTCGGCGCCTTTCAATGCGGTCATGATGTCCTGGTCTCCGTAAACGGCCAACCCGCCCACCACCGTCAGGCGGACGTCAGGGTCGACGGCGTTGATGAGGTTTCGATAGGGGTTGGCGTGAATGTTGTCCACCACGACCAAGTCAGCGACCTTGCCGGGCTCCAACGTGCCCACTTCCGTGTCCCAGTTGGTGGCTTCGGCGGCTCCGTCCGTGACCATGCTGACCAGTTCGTAGTCGGTGAAGATATCACCGAGCATCTCGTCGTCCCACAGGTCGGCGACTTTCAATTCGTGCAGCGGTGATTTGGAACCTGAAGGCGCCCAGTCCGGTGCCAAGGTGATGTGAACGCCCGCCGCTTTGGCAGCGGCGATATCGGCGGTTTGCCCGTAGAGGAGGAGGTTGGAGAGCGGTGACCAAACAAGGGTTGCACCCACCTCGGCCATTTTGGTGAATTCTCGGTCGGTGAGCGCCACGCCGTGGATGAGCACCAACTCTCCCACCAGCAGATTGTTCTGGACCAGAATGTCAAATTCAGCACGGCTTCGCTCGTCCACACCCTCGGCGATGTGGATGAACCACGCATCGAGTTCGCCGCTGGCGTTGCCCGTCTTGATGTGGTTGCCGACGTAGTCCGAGGTGAGTTCTGTCACTTTGGTGTGAATCTCGTCCCTTCCGAAATTGTAGTCCTCGATGTTTCGGGAGAGCACCGTAGCGTAGCTGTCATCGGGGTTGCTCGGACCGCCCTGAGCCGCTGTGGCTCCGCCGACGAGCGACTTCATCTCGATGTACTTCATCGCTTGGGATTCCATGTTCCAGTAGGGGCCGGAATGAACGAGCATCTTGGGCTTGGTGACGTATTCGCTGTAGTCAGGGTGATTTTTCCACTCGTAGCGGTTGTTGTAGCCGCCCCACGCGTTTCGATTGTTTTCAGGCAGGTGCGGTGTCATGTCCCAGAGCGGCGCTTGGTTGTAGTGGAGGTGGTTGTGAAGGTCGAGCATGCCGGGGTAAATGGTGCCGTTGGTCTCGATGACGGGCACGTTGGTCAGTTGGATGTCAGCGGGCACGTCGTTCTCCCACACCGCTTCGATCATCCCGTCCTTCACCAGAAGGTGCCCTTCGTTCATGACGTCGGCTTCTCCGGTCATGGGGACGATGCGTCCCTTCAACACGTAAGCACCGGAATGCACGTTGTCGTTGAGTCCGTAGCACCGGACCATGTTTTGAGCGGTGGTGTGGTCTTCACCCTCGCCCCAACCGGGCGTGGGCGGCTTGACTTTGGAGACCGTCCCGTTGGCGGCCTTCACGTAAGAGAAGTCCCACCAAGAGTCCTCGGCAGGGTAGGAGAGGGTGTCAACGAGGTTTCCTGCAGCGTCAGAAATGGTGGCCGTATCGCCGTCCCAATAATCGAATTCAATTCGGGAACTCGCTCGGAAAATCACGATGTAGTCGTTGGGTTCAATGGTGGTGTTCCAAGCCAGTCGGCACGGTGCAGAACCGCCGTCGGTCACGTCGTCCAGAAGCCAATCGGAGACGTCCACCGGCTCCGACCCAGCGTTCCACAATTCAATGAACTGGTCGGACGACGAACCGATGTCGCCGTCGTTGTTCCAGTCGGTGCCGTTGTAGCTTTCCGAGGACGCCGATACGAGAATTTCACTGATTTTCACGTTGACGTTTCGGCCGTTGGCTGCGTTGGCGGTGCCATGGTCGTACGTCAGGACCGTACCGGTGCTCTGCCCGAGGAACATCGCGACGAGGAGGGCGGCAACAAAGAAGCGCGGTGACATGGTCACCGCAATCTCTGCCGGCACATAAGCCCGTTCCCCGTGTCCCTTGGCCCTCACATGGCTTGAAGAAGGGCGAGGGTGCGGGTTAATGCATGGCCACCCTCGACATCAGCGAACCCGTTTTCGCCGAGACCATTGAAAACAACCAACTCGTTATCCTCGATTTCTGGGCCGAATGGTGCGGGCCGTGCAAGGCGTACGGACCCGTCTACGAGCGCGTGTCCGAGGCCTTCCCGGATGTGGTCTTCGGGAAGATCAACACCGAAGAACAACACGCCCTCGCCGGCATGTTCGGCATCCGCTCCATCCCCACCACCATCGCTTTCAAGGAAGGCATCGGTGTGTTCATGCAACCCGGTGCGCTTCCTGAAGATGCCCTCCGCGACCTGGTCGGCAAACTGCAAGAACTCGACATGGACGAGGTTCGAGCGGAGTTGGCAGCGCAAGAAGGCGCCGCTGACGATGACAACGGTGCCTGAGTATCACGGGTCCGATTGGTTCAAGAGAAGTTGACAACCCCGTGATGCCATGGACCTCAAGCCCGTGCTGGTTGTGCTCCTGTTCTCGACCAGCATGCTCGCCGGGTGTTTTGGCGAAGACAGCGTTGAGCAACCGGTTGAAAGCGACACTTCGGTTTACCCTGAACCTTGGGATCGTTCTGACCTGGCCTACGACGACACCGACATTTATGCTCGAGTGAGCGTCAACGGCTCCCACCTCATCGACGAAGTGCGTTCTGTTTACGTCCCGGTGCCCACCATCACCGCAGCGGACGGTGGCGCAGGGTTGACCGGCGATGCCACGGTCCACCTCGGCCTTTGGTTGCCCGTCATCGAAGGGTGCGATTGGGAGAGTGATTCACTTGATGCTTCGTGTCAAGTCCCGGTCATCGCTGAAGTTGGACCGTACTACAACGACGGCGACGTCGACGCCCTCACACCAGCTGACCGCCTCGGTCGAATGCTCATCGAAAACTACGTGCCCCACGGCTTCGGTGTCGCTCAGGTTTCGGTCTTTGGGACGGGGGAGTCCAACCACTGCATGGACCTCATGGGCACCGACGAGCAGCGTGGTATCGACGCCGCCGTGACGTGGTTGGGGACCCAGCCATGGTCCAACGGCAAAGTGGGCATGATCGGCAAGTCCTACGACGGCTCCACCCCGTGGCAAGCCGCCACCTTCGGCAACCCCCATCTTGCCACCATCGTGCCGATGTCCGGCCTCATCGGCGTCCACGAACTGATGTGGCGCAACGGCAGCATGGAAGCACGCGGGATGATCATGCACAACGGCGTCTACGGATCCTTTGGCATCGACGGCGACAGCGAAGACGCCCACACGTTGTGCGAAGGCTACCTCGAGGGCTACGTGAACGGCCCGGCTGCCTACCTTTCGGGTGGCATGGTCACCTACGCCGGTAACGACTACTGGACCGAGCGTTCGTTCCTTGACCGCGTCATCGAGAACTACAACGGGTCCGTCTACATCATTCAAGGCATGCAGGATTGGAACGTCGACCCGCACATGTCGTTCCCCACGCACCAAATCGTCGAGGAGGCGGGCATCGAAATCAAAACGCTCGCTGGTCAATGGGCCCATGACTATCCCGACCGAACATCCGGCCACAGCGCCTTACCGTCGGGCGAGGGTGCGGAGGCTTATCCGTACACGCTGCGATGGGACTGGGCCGACGAGATGCTGTATTGGTTTGACTGGTACCTCAAGGGCGAGGGACGAGCGCCGACGTTGGGTGTGGAAATGCAGGACAACCGCGGCGGTTGGAGGTTCGAAAGCACCTACCCCGCACCGGACACCGAGTACCTCGAAATTTCAGCGGCTGACTTGAACCCCTCAGGCGCCTCCATGGTCACCACCACCGAATCGATCACGATGACGTACGGACCCTTCGAAGAGGACGTCTACATTGCGGGCATGCCGACCTTCCACATCGCCGTCACCCCGCACACCGCCAACGGTGCACACGGCTACCTCGAAATGAGTGACGGCAACGGATTGCGATTGGGGCACGCCGTCATGGATTTCCGATTCCATGAAGGCGGGCGTGACGGTCAAGAAGCCCTGGTTGGTTTCCAAACCGTCCTCGGTAAGATGGAGTTCATGGCGATGGACATCTTCCTCGAAGAAGGCGAATCCATCGTCATCACGATGTCGCAAACCGGTCGTGACTACGTGCCCTCCCCGGCGGCGGCTGGCGGTTATTCCATCAATTGGGCCGAATCAACGCTCACGCTGCCCCTTGTCAAGCGCACCTGCGATGACCTCTTCCAAGCGCCCATGCAGGATTACGGCGGTGACGGCCAACGCCTGTGTTGATCTCACGACCGAAGCGGTTCATCGAGGGGTGACATCTGACCGCGTACCCCGATGGTCCATCGCAGCGTTTCAACCACCGCCTTGGCTCGGGTGTACTTCATCAGAGCTCGCATCTTGTCCGCTTTTGGCCCCGTCAACTTTCTCAGTTTGTACTTGGCATGCTGCGTCTTCATTTCCTGAACGGCTTGCTCGAGCAACGCCTCAATTTCAACCCACGTGCGGTCATAAGTTGGAGCATCGGTGCTCCACACCTTCTCTCTGATCAGTCCCATGTTGAACCGGCCAGCAGCACCACGCAGAGGAACGTTCTCTGTAGATTCTCAATAGATGACCCGTTGACGTCAAACCCGGTCACAATCATGCTTCAATCGTTCCCCCCAGCGTCATCCTCTTAAGCCCTTGACAAACGATGGTCGCCATGGTTTTGACCACGCTGCCCGGTGTGACCGAACGTATGGCTTCGAAGATGAGAGAGCACTTTGGGTCTGAGGAAGCCGTCGTCTCCACCCTCGCTTCGGGCGATGTGGGCCGTCTGGCGGAGGTTGAGGGGCTGTCGGTCAAGCGTGCCCTGTCGCTGGCTCGGTCTTACGCTGGGGGTGAAGGCTCGTTCTTGGCCACCAAAGAAGCAAAAAAACTGCACCAGCATCTGCTCGCTCACGTTCAATCCTTTGCGGCATGCGCTGCCACCCGAGAACGGATGGGTCTGTTGATGCCGGTGGCCGACCCCGAACCTCGCCGACGCTTGACGGGCGCAGCGATGAAGCTCGACGCCACTTGGCTCGAGACCACCCGCGAGGCTTGGGCCCAACTTGGCCGGCTGAAAGAAAAGCAAGAGCGCTACGAACGGGTGGTGGTTTCGCCCGAACCGCTCGACCACCTCAAACGGTACTGCAGGGTTCTTCAGCCCACTGAACAGGAATCGTGGAAAGACTACACTGTGTTCAAAACCGTGTCGTGGCTGGGTCCGGGCGCCCCGATGGAGGCCCCCGACGGGTGGTTGGTGCTGGGTTCCGCACCCGACGAAGCCCTCGTGCTCCCCGAGCGCACCATCGATTGGTTCACGCACAACCGGAAGACACTGGACGTGTTGTGCGGCGTGGTGGAGGCCCTGAACGCCGACCGGTTACCCGACAACGAAGCCCTGCAATCCTTGCGAGCCTCGCTGCAGCCGTTGACTTCCCTTCCTGAAACGATGGCGCTGTTGGGTGACGCTTCGTCCGTCGAAGACGTCGCTCGCATCAAAGACGAATTGTGGGGGACGGTCAAGCAACTCGAAACGGACGTCAACCAGCAGGTCGAGAACGCCATGAACGATGCCAAAATGGCCCTATCGGGCGCAGAATTGCTCGAGGCGTTGGCCGACGGGACGGCGTTTCAGCGAAAGTTGCGCGACGCTACGGGCCACGTGATTCAGGAGGCCATGCAACAGGCGAGGGAACACCTCGCTGCGTTCTTGGAGCCGGCTCACCTACGCTGCCCGTTTGACATCTTCACGGACGCATGGCCTGCCAAAATCGATCGCCAGACGATTGACGGCATCGACGCTGCCTTGGAGTCCAAACTCAAGGCCGAAGAGACGGATCACCTCGTCAACCTGGCGCAACAGTTGGGCCCGCTGAAACCCCACTGCGAGGTCGCCGTCAGTCGGCTCATCGAGGCCGACCAGTGGCTGGCCATCGCCCGATGGGCTCACCACGATCGGTGCGTGATGCCCGAACTCGTGAATCACGGGCTTTGGCTGGACGAAGGCCGGCACGTCCTCCTGGGTGTCGATCCCGACCCGGTCACGTACGGTTTGGGTGCGGCCGCCGACAAGGGCGATCAGCAATCGTTGGCCCTCCTGACTGGCGCCAATTCCGGCGGCAAGACGACGCTGCTGGAGTGCATGGCGTACGCTTGCATTCTGGGCCACATGGGTTTGCCCGTCCCCGCTCGAAAGGCCCGAATTGGAAAGGTGGAGGCGCTTCACATCCTCGCCAAGGCAGGTGGCACGCAAAGCGCTGGAGCGTTGGAGCAGACGCTGGTTGAATTGGCCACGGTCGTGAGCGACCCCACGCCGAAGTTGATCTTGGCCGACGAGCTCGAAGCCATCACCGAACCGGGGGCTGGGGCTCGCATCATTGCCGGCATGTTGCTGGCCGCTGAGGCTCAACCCGACACGACCATGCTTCTCGTGACCCACCTCGCCCCGGCCATTCTCGGGGCCACCGGGCGAGATGACTTGCGAGTTGACGGCATTGAAGCAAGCGGTTTGGGGGCGGATTTGGAGCTGCTGGTCGACCGAACGCCAAAGCGAAACCATCTCGCTCGGTCCACGCCCGAACTCATCGTGAAACGGCTGGTTGAGAAAAGCACGGGCCACGCCAAGGCGCTCTTTGGTGACATCCTGGGCATGTTCGCCGAGGAAGATTAGGCGGGCAAGTCCAGTTCGACCGCAAACAAGGGGTCCGGGTCGGTGGAATCGTGGTAGGCCACGACCACGCCACCGTCGTTGAGGATAGCAAGTGACGCGAAGTCAAACCGGATGTCGTTTCCTGCACCTGAGGTTGAGTCGAGGTCGCCCTGGCCAATGTAGGTGAGGGTGTCGGGCGACATGTCCGTTGAGTAGCCGCGCACGTGATAGACGGTGTCGACGTCCGGGCCTTCAGTGGACTGGTATCGAACGTTCAAGATGAACTGGTCGAGCTCTCCATTGGCTTGGAATTCCCACTCTTCGATTTGTGAAGCGGTGGCGTCGAGCGTGTACGTGTGGTTGGCCCAGCTCACGGCACCATCGGTGGACATGTAGTGGGTGAAGGTCGTGCCGCTGTTGGCGACGCAATGGAGCGTCCCTTTCCGGTCAATCTGGCAGAACTCGGAAGGGAATTGAACCTCCAGTTCGTTCCACGAAAGGGTCGTGTCCATGTAGGCCGCGTTGCCGTTGTTGTAGTAGGCCGGGAAGATCAGCCCACCGCTCGGCAAGGGGAAGGCCCGCATTTCCTTGTGGGGTTTGTTGACGTCCCAGTATGCAGGCAGGTCGGCCGCCGTGAAATCAAGGTCCAGTTCGATGGGCGGGTCTCCGCCGTCCCGACCAGGGAACTGGAACGGGTAGTAGTTCAGACCGTCGACGCTGATTTGACCGCCAGCATTCTGGGTTTGGTGCCAGAAGTTGGAAACCACGATGCTGGCCCATTCGCCGTCACCGATGGAGGAACTGATGGGGCCGATGACCTCCACCTGCCACGATCGGTCGTAGAACGGTTCCGTGATGCGGTTGTAGCACCACTTCCATTCCTCTTCGGAGGCGTCGTAGAGAATGGCGTAGAATTTGTCCAGTTTGAGGTCGCCACCGACGTAGGGGAACCACGACATGGAGATGATGTCTCCGTTGGTCGCCTGCACGATGCTGCCCTCACCCAGTCCTTCTTGGCCGGGGTTGGTCGGCACAAAGGTGCGACATTGCTGGTCGGGGAGAGCGGGAGGGATGTAGGTGTCCCAGAGGTGGCCTCGGTCAACGGAAAACACGGGGTATTCACCACCAATGTTGAGGATTTGACCGTCGATGTCGGTGGCCAGGTAGTGTTCGCAGCAGTTGCCGCCGTAGGAAGCGTCGAAGACGGCCCACGTGGTGTTCGTGGTTTCGTTGGTTCGCAGGTCCACCGTGACGAACAGGCGTTCGTCCTCGTGGGGCTGCGCGTCGATTCGCTGGTACGCATCAAACATGGACGGCGTTTCTTCGTTGGCCACGGTTCCGCTTCCGTCGCCAAAGCATCCCGCCAGCAGCATGGACAGGGCCATGGCCGCCACGAGGAGTGTCCTGCGCATGCCAGCCCCTCGCTTGGGCGTGATTTGAAGCCGTCGCTTGGCATGCAAGGCGCATTCGTTCGCAGTTCAGGAGCCGGTGAGGGACCTTCGTAGCCGTTGCAGTGCCTCGGCCGTCCGGCTTCCCATCCACGTCAAATCCTCGCCGTCGATGAAGTGAATCGCAGGCGGCGATTCGGTACGTCGTTGAAGTGCTGCGTCCAGCGCCTCGCCTTCGGCCGTGGTAAATTCGTGCGGCTCGCTGGAAAGAAAGAGGTCGGTGATGCCGTGTTCGACGATCGTGTCAGGTGTCACCACGGGGTAGCCGGTTCCTTCCGGTTCAATGACGGGGACGTGGTAGCCGAGGCAAGCCAACATGTTGCCGGCGTAGGTTGCCCCGTTGGCGGCCATCAGCGGGTCGTGCCAAATCAACGGAAGCGCCGTTCTTGAGCGACTGACGGGTTGCTCTTCAAGGAGGGATTCGATGGCCGTTGCGTAGGTTTCAGCTGCCGTCAATTTCCCAACCGCTTCACCCAGGTCGCGCAGCATGGCCGGGACCTCGGAGGGGTGCTGAACGTGGCAGACGAAGGTCGCCAGGCCCTGTTCATTGCACCAATCGTAGACGGCTTTGGGGTTCTCATCCCGGTCCATGACCACGAGGTCCGGCTTGGCGGCGAGGATTTTCGATAGGGTGGGGGTCTTGGTACCGCCCACCACGGGGACGGCCTCCACCGCACCGGCGGGGTGTATGCACCACGGCGTCCGCCCGACGATTTCTTGATCGGTGAGCCCAAAGTCAAACAGGGTCAGCGTGAGGCTGGGCACCAACGAGACGATTCGCACGACGAAGCCTCACTTCACGGTGAAGTGCACCGTTGTGCCGTCCACTTCGAAGCGTTCGCTGTCGGCGGCGGGCTGTGCGCCGCTTTCGTGGAAGACGCAGGCGGCCGCTCGAGTTTCCGTGGCCACCCATTCCCGGTCGCCGGCCATCATTTCAGGTGCATGTTCCATCCAGATTTCAAGGTCGATGGTCGCTTCAATAGCGAGGTCAAGGTCCTTGCGTTTGGCCTGAACACGACGGACGATGTCCCTCGCCATGCCTTTGGAGAGCAAGGCAGGGGTGTCGTTCATGTCAAGCACCAAACTGACTTGGTGTGGCTGTTCATCGCCTTCCGCTTCGACGGTTTGTGCGGCAAAGCCTTCACGTTCAACCCGTTTGACTTCAACGTCCGTCGCCTCCACCAGGACGCCCAACACGTCGGCGCCACCGTCGTGAATGGAAGCCAGCAGGGCTTCCGGGTCGGCCGCTTCTCGGATGGCTCCGGCGACCTTGTTGACGTCCGCCCGTGCTTTGGGCGCGAGCGCCCTGAAGTTGGGCGCCAGTTCAAGGCGTTGGAACCGGTCAAGGTCGGTCTCGACCTCGATGGCTTCAACGTTCAACTCCTCGGCCAGCAGATCGTGGAATTCACTGAGGTCCGGTCCGGCGACGATCCACCCTTGGGCGCATGGCAGCCGTTGGCGACGGCCAGCGTCGATGCGAATGCGTCGACCGGCTTCGGCCAGTTCTCTTACGAGCGCCATCGTCCGTTCGAGCACCAGGTCTTGCGGTGGCAGCACAGCCGTTGCTTTGGCGGCCACATCGTCCCAGTCATCGGCCGTTGCCCCTTCAAGGCCACCTGGAACGCCCAGTGGCCAGTCAGCGGTGTGAACGCTGGTGCCCGTCAGGTTTCGGTGGATGTGGTCCACCATGAAGGGCGAGACCGGTGCGACCAGTTTGCAAACGGTTTCCAACACCTCATGAAGCGTGTGCTGGCACGACAGCTTGTCGTGGCTGTCGGCTTCGTCCCAAAGACGCCTTCGGCTCCTTCGGACGTACCAGTTCGAAACGTCGTTGACGATGAAATCCTCGAGGTCCCTGCAGGCTTTGTGAAACTGCCAGTTGGTGAAATTGTCGTGGTACTGCGATGCGACGGTGTGAAGCCTCGAGAGCACCCAACGGTCGAGGGCGCTTCGGTCTTTGACGGGAACGGATTGCGCCTCGGGGTCGAAGCCATTGAGGGCGGCGTAATCGGCGTGGAACTTGTAGACGTTCCACATCGTGAGGAACATCTTTGCGTACGTCTCACGCACACCGTTGGGATCGAATTTCATGGGGTTCCAAGGTGCACCGGCGGTCACCATGTACCACCGCGTGGCGTCGGCGCCTTCGCGGTTGAAGTGGTCCCAAGGGTCGACGATGTTGCCTCGCGATTTGGACATTTTCTTGCCTTCAGCGTCCAAAATCAAACCGAGCGAGAGGCATCGCTTGTAGGCCATGTCGTCAAAGACGGTGGCCGAGACGGCCAACAACGTGTAGAACCAGCCTCGGGTTTGGTCGACGCCTTCGCAGATGTAATCCACGGGGAAGGAGGCGTTGAATCGCTGTTCCTCATCGAAGGGGTGGTGCCACTGGGCAAAGGGAGCGCACCCGGAATCGAACCAACAGTCCATGACAAAGGGTTCCCTGGTCATGGGCTCGCCGCTGTCGGAGAGGAGCGTGAACTCGTCCACCACCGGACGGTGGAGGTCGACATCGTCGGGGCATTCGGGGTTGGCGAAGCCTGCAGCCACCGCCTTGGCCACCTCGTCTTGCAGTTCCTTGATGGAGCCGATGCACTTCATTTCGCCGCTTTCACTTCGCCAAACCGGCAAGGGCGTGCCCCAGTATCGCTCCCGGGAAATGGCCCAGTCTTTGACGTTGCGAAGCCACTCACCGAAGCGACCTTCGCCCACCCAATCGGGCGCCCATTCGACCTGATCGTTGAACTTGAGAAGATTTTCTTTGACCGCCGTCATGCGGACGAACCACGAATCCATGGCGTAGTAGAGAAGCGGGTGGTCGGTTCGCCAACAGTGCGGGTAGTCGTGGAGGTAGTCTTTCTCGCGGTAGAGCAACCCGCTGGATGGTCCGGTACCGTTGCTTCCACCCGGTGCGGAGAGCAAGCCGATGATGACCTCGTCACATCCCTTGACGTACCGACCGTCAAGTTCGGGGTGGGTGCCAGGGACGAAGGACCCGTCCATGCCCACGGTGTGGTGAGCAGGAAGCCCCGCCTCCATGCCGAGGTTGTAGTCGTCCTCACCGTACATGACGGCCGTATGGACCACGCCCGTGCCGTCGGTGGTCGTGACCCAATCGGCGGCCAGCACCGTCCAAGCGGTGGTGGACTCGCCCCTTGGGACAGCGTCCGGGAAGAGGGGTTCGTAGGAGCGGCCGACGAGGTCGGAGCCAGGGAATTCCTCGATGACCTCGACGTGGTGTCGCAACACGTCCTTCATCAGTGCCTTGGCCAAGATGACTTCTTCGCCCACGTCGGCACCACCGGCGCCGGTCCACGAATCGCCGGCGGCTTCTTTGATTCGACATCGGGCGTAGGTGACCTCCGGGCCGACCGCCAGTCCCACGTTTCCGGGAAGCGTCCAGGGCGTGGTGGTCCAAGCGAGGATGGACGCATCGTCGTCGGTCAGCTTGAATTTCACGTAAACCGANGGCTCNTCNACNTCTTTGTAGCCCAAGGCCACCTCGTGGCTGGAGTAGGACGTCCCCGTCTGTGGGCAATACGGCAACACTTTGTGACCGCGGTACAGCAAGCCCTTGTCGAACATTTGCTTGAGGGCCCACCATGAGGATTCAACGTAATCGTTGTGCAAGGTGACATAGGGGTTGTCGAGGTCGACCCAGTACGCCATGCGCTCCGTCATCTCTCGCCAGGCGGCCTCGTAAGTCCACACCGATTCACGACAGGCTTGATTGAATTCTGCCATGCCGAAGGCTTCAATGGCTTCGTTGCTCATTAAATCAAGNCGCTTCTGGACCTCGATCTCAACCGGCAATCCGTGGGTGTCCCACCCGCCTTTTCGTTCGACGAGGAAGCCTTCCATCGCCTTCCATCGGCACACGAGATCCTTGTAGGTGCGAGCAACGACGTGGTGGATGCCTGGTTTTCCGTTGGCGGTGGGAGGGCCCTCGAGGAAGATGAACGGGGCGTGTGTCCTTCGGTTGTCGATGGAGGCCTGGAACGTCTTCTCGTTCGCCCACTGCTCGAGGAGGGCGGTTTCCAAACCGACTGCGTTCAGTTCACCCGCAGCGGAGGGTTGAGCCATGTTTCGCCCACCAAGGTTCCTGTTTTGAACACTACTCCACATTTTGTTCATTTTCTTGAACTCGGGGCGTTCAACCCCCGCACGGTATCGNCCCTGCATCTTCTTTGCAACCGGTTTGCTGGAAAATCGGAAGGGGCATCCTTCAAGTCCTTCAACGGCCACCGTGAAGCATGGCGGGNAGGCGTAGCCATGCACAGGCNGTTGGCTTGGTGGTGCTCTTCCTGTTGAGCAGTTGGCTCAATGCGGTCGCTCCGGCCACGACCGCTCCTGCCGTTTTGGCCGATGAAAGCGTGGTCAGGAACGCCGGGGCGGGTGAACAGGTCAACCTCACGCTGACCACCACGCCCAACTCGGCCCTGACGTTGGATTTGCCCTACGGCGAGCCCCTCACCGGTGCTGANATGAACTTCACGCCCAAGGTGCTCCCAACCCAATCCGGNTTTTCATGGGAGAGCGACAGCATGTGGAACCATCCCGATGCGATCTCCAACGGCTCCAGTGCGTCCAACGGCATCCTCACCGGCTCCTCGCCCGGTATTCTGTGGGACTTCAACACCAACAACCAGGGCTGGACCTTCCAGAATTCCTACACCGCTCGAGTCACCTCCCCGGCTTGCGGCATCAACGGTTCGTCAGGAGGTTCCCTTCGGACCTACGCTGGNTCGACCTACGGCACGTCGCCGGTGGTGAACCTCGCCGGTGGCGCCAACGTTCCCTTCCACGCTTGGGTTCACGAAGGCCGTTCGGGCTGCGGTGAAACACCGGACAGCGGTGAAAACCTGCAGTTCCAATACAAGACGGCCGCCGGCGGCTGGACCGTCTTCCAGACCTTCAGCGGTGGAGGGGCCCAGACCAGCAACTTCCAATTCATGACCACCTTGCCGGCGGCGGCCCTGCACGCCAACTCGCAATTCCGAATCCATCAAACCAGTGGCAGCAGCACCTGCTGCGACTACTGGTTCGTTGACGACGTCCACATCGCAACGCCCCCGGAGTCCAACTGGACGAGCCCAACCCTCGGCCACCGAGCAGGCTCCACCCAACTCCTTCCCGCTGACACCTACGCACCGATGTACATTCAAGCCGACGTCCCCGAAGGCGCCTACCTCAACTGGTCCATCCTCAACAGCGCCGGGGAGGTCATCCCTGGCATGCAGGGCTCCAACGAGCACGTNGTTCCCGTCAACCTTCTGGACCACGCTCTGGTCGACCAGTTCCGCCTTCACCTCGAGTTCAAAGGCAGCGCTGCGGGCATGCCCGAAGTGCACTCGATCGCCGGTGATGGTGCGTACCGGGAAGGCTTCATCACCGACCCGGCTGCCCGAGGTTGGACCACCTCCAACGCCACGTANGTTCCCGGCATCGGTGTGCTGGGCATGGATGCAAACGCCACGCTGACTTCGCCTTGGTTGCTGGCCAACGCACCGCTGTACGACGCCAAACTGGAGGGCACCGTGAGCAGCGGGCAGGTNCAGGTGCGCGCTCATCCGGACCATTCGTGGACCAACGTGACCTTGCCCTACATGGCCGAGCCCGACCAAAGCACGGTCGGCATGCAGGTTCGCGTGGTGTCAATCGTGCCCGCCGACGGCAACATGAGCAACTTCACGGCCTGGAACGTCGAAGACCTCTCGCTGGACATGTTTGGTGGGCAACACCCNGCTCGCCCCACGCTCGATTTCAACCTCGACGAACGTTACGAATGGGGCGGAGAAGACGCTCGCGTGGGCACCTGGGGCTGGCAGGACCGCTTTGCCAACGCCGAGGAACGCATGGAACTCTCCCTCACGTCGGGTGCGCCCAGCGATGCGAGGTTGTGGGTGCCCTCCGACGATTTGACGTCCTTCGGCTTCGCCTACGGCGCTCAGTCAGGGACCGTTCTCGAAATCGCTCTGTTCGTTCAGAACACGCTGGTGGCCAATCGAAGCACCAACGCCACCACGGCCGGCCTGTTCCACCTCAACGGAAGCGAAATGACGGCGTTCACAACCGCCCTCGCCAACACCGGAAATTCGGTTGATGTCCTCGGCACGGCGTTCACCGAAGCCCGCATAGAAGTCTCAGGCAACGGTGTAGCCGTGCTGGGTGGCCTTCGCGCCACCTACAACGCTTCGCAGCGTGTAGTAGCCGACAGTGCCTCAGCGTTCGTGATGGGCGTGAACGAAGCACGAACCAACGTGGCAAACGTCGGTGGCATGCAAGCCGTTCCTCTTCCCTTCACGTCGGAAGAACGTGGCGGTCTGACCGTTGAAGTGGTCAGTCTCCAGACCTCAAGCACCGTTCTGTTGCAGAACGGCGCTATGGTCGATGCACCGTCCGTCCTGACGCCATCCAAGGCCTGGCAAACCATTTCCACGGAGTACCAGGTGATTGGCGGGTCCGTCACCCATCATCGATTGGACGTCTACAGCAAATCGAACCAAGCCNCCTTCCTCTTCCCCGATGCCGGCGGTGCACCCGCCGGTTTGGGCGACGCCTCCCTCGTGGAGCTCCATCCCACGAACCCCATTGAAACCACCGAAGACGGCATGCGAGTGACCACCAACATCACGTTCCGATTGCGCCCGATGTGGGACGACGAGCAGCAACTCACGGCGACCTCACGCTTGGTGATGCAAAGCGGTGTCATCTCGATTCCGTTCGTCCATACGTGGGGCAGCGGCGCGCTTCAAGGCTACGAAAACGACCTCGAACTCAAGAGCGTGGTGTTCTCGGAGGACGGTGTCGACATGGACCCCAACCGTCTCTACCTTCGAGGTGGAGAAACGATGAACGTCTCGGTGATGGTTGGTTATGAGAACGTGGCGGATGTCCGCGGTTTCGTTGACGACGATGCTGAACTCACGCTTTACCGGGACGGCACGGCGGTGAGGAACACCACCTCGCTGGACGGTGCTTACTGGAACTTCACCGAGACNATTCCGTTCACCTACGGGGACGTGACGTGGGAGATTGAACTGACCTCGCTGGCCGGTTCAAGCGTGATTGAACCCGCCTCACTCAGCCGGACCTTCACGGTCGATTCGGTTCAGCCTCGTGTCATGGAGACCTCGATGTACCGGTACGACCACCGTACGCCGAGCCCCACGCAGGTGATGCAAGTCACCATCGCCGACCAGCCCGTCCTGCCCGATGCCATGGACGCCATGGTCTGGAAAGAGTGGGTCGACGACACCAACCTCAACGGTTGGCCCGATGCCGACGAATTCCATGCCGTGCCCATGCTGGTGCCCAGTTCGCAGACCGCCCTGACCGGGGTCTACACCTTGATGATCGACGACACCGCAGGGTCGCTGGGTCAGAAGGTCGCCGTCTACCTCGACGGCACCGACCCCTCGGGCTATTCGATTCAAGACGGGGGCAGCGCCGAAGAAGGTGAGCACCTGTTCATGTACCAGCTGGCCGTTGACGGTCCACCCGAACTCGCTCCTGACGCCTTTGCGTGGACCGAAGGTCGACAAGCTTGGTTGCATCCCGCCCAGCCATACGAGTTGAACGTGAAAATCAGCGAACCCAACGGTGGCTCCGACCTCTCCACGGTGGAGGTCATGCTGGCCAACAACCAAGGGAGCGACGCCATGAGCATCGAATGGGCGTTTGAGACCGGTGAATGCACGACCACCTCATCGCACGTCCACATCGACCAGTGCACCATGTTGGGCGCCAACGGCATCGCTGACCCGTACGAGGAAGACCTTGTGTTGAACATCCGAATGCAACTGGGCTGGAACACGCCTGACTTGGGCGACAACCGTCGGGAACCTGCGATTTTGGTGGTTGACCGTGCAGGTCAGGAGGAACTGCGCACCTTCCCCGAGCATCGCTGGCGTTTCTCGGCTGGTTTGAGCATCCCCGAGGAAAGCGTCAATCTCCACCTCACGCGCGGCTCGTTCCTCGGCGACGGGGCCCGAGTTACACCGCTCACACCGATGGAGATCTCTGGCGGCTTGGTCTTTGCTGAAACCTCGACCGTGCCGAATTTTGACTGCAACGTCAACGTTTTGTTCGCCGGCAAAACCTACTCCGTGCTCGCCAAGGACGGCGTCTGGTCCACCGCTCTCGACGCACCCGCCACCTCGGGTTCCATGCCCATGACGTGGGAGGTGGGCTGTCTCGAGGGCCAGGGCACCGACTTGACCGACCAAGCGACGTCCGTGAAATGGATCCTCGTCGACGGGACCGGCCCTGAGCCTCAAGAGGTGCTGTCCCCGCGACCACGAGCCATCCTTGGCGGTGAAAATCACGAAGTTCGGGTGCTCGTTCAAGAACTGGGCGGCTTGGATTTGGCTTCGCTCGAGTTGGTCTGGCAGGTTGAGGACTTTGAGACCGGGGACGTCATTCGGTCGGGTCGAGAACCGCTTTCGCTGGAAGGTGAAGCCATTGACGGACTCCGACTCGAACTCTACGGCGACATGAACCTGAGCGAAATCACGGACGAGATGCTCATCGACCGCATGGAGGTGAAGATCAGCATTGCGGGGCGCGACCTCGCAGGAAACGCTGTCACGGGCCTTGGTGGTAGCCTGAACAACCCCTTCTTGGCGACCTGGAACATGGAATGGTTGCAACCCAAATTCACGGTGGCACCTTCGGCCCTCACGTACTCCCGCCTGCTGTTGGAAGTGGGCGAGACCACATCGATTCAACTCGAATTTGAGAACATCGGAACCTTGGAGGGTGAAACCCGAGTGACGTTCGAAACGGTCACTGAAGCGGGCGAAAGGACACTCATTCAGCGCAGAGATGTGAGCGCCGAGGCCGGTGCCTTGGGTCTGGTTGCCCTCGATTGGAAGCCTGNAGAGGCCGGCTATCAGTGGGTTGAGGCCACCCTCGACAACGGCATGGTCGTCAGCGGNCCCACCATCATGGTTCGGACAGCGGAAGACCCTTCCTTCTCGGAGACGGTCTTCGGCGATGTGAACCCCATCATCGGCAGCATCACCGGTCTTCTNCTGGTCGCCGTCGTGGTCTCCCTGCTGGCTTGGATGCGTCGCATGACGGTCAACCANGGGTCGAAATCTGAATTTGATTGGGACGAATATTCGTCGGAGTTCGAGGACGACGATGAGGAGGAGGACTACGANGCGGTTTCAACGGACACCGGCATCACCGCCGCTGCCTCGACGAGCGCCGGAACCCAGACGGCCGACCAGGAAACCGATTGGGTCATGGGCTCGGACGGCTATTGGTGGTACCACGACAAGGCCACCAACGAATGGTGGTACAAGGATGCCAACGGTGAGATTGTCAAGCACCCTTGACCGGTTGCGAGGGGAGATCATGACCAAAATGGCGCTGCTTCAGTTCGACCCCACGGTGGGCGATTTGGANCAGAATTGTCGCCGACTTGGTGCGCTGGCGGCGCAAGCCGCATCGGCCGAGGCCTTGGTGGCCATCTCGACCGAACTGGCCGTCTGCGGCTATCCACCGCGCGACCTGCTGATGGAACGGGACTTCGTTGAGCGTTCCATGGCGGCAGCCCTGAACCTCAAGGCCCCGCTTCCCGTGCTGGTCGGAACCCCGATTCCTGCAGAGGACGACCGGACGCTTCCCACCAACGGAGTCGTTCGCTCCGGCCCGGCCTTTGCGAGCATCACGGGGGACGACCACGGGCGAATCGTCGCAGAAAAACAACTCCTGCCTACCTACGACGTCTTTGACGAGGCTCGGTACTTCACTCCCAAAAACCGGTCGGGCTTGGCGCGTTCCTTTGGTGGATTCACCCTGGGCGTCACCGTCTGTGAAGACGCCTGGCAGTCCGCCGGCATGACCCCGTCCGCCTACACGCAAGACCCGATTGAACACATCGCTGAATGGTGTCGCCAGGGCGTTGACATCGATGCGACGGTCAACCTCTCGGCCTCACCGTTTCATTCCGAGAAATTCACCACGCGACTGGCGGTCGCCCGCCACGCCTCATCGGTGCTCGGGCACCCGTTCCTGCTCGCCAACCAGGTCGGTGGAAACGACGACTTGCTGTTTGACGGCCGAAGCCTCGTGGCGTGGCCGGACGGGCGTGCCGTCGTGGCGCCTTCATGGCAAGAGGGTGTTCTTCTGGTTGACATCGCCTCGCCCGAGGCGTGTGAGTGGCTGCCGAGCGAGGCCGATGACGCCTTGTGCATCGGTGAAGCCAAAACGATGGTGCTCGAGGCGGGGGATGACGGGTCCAACCTGATGGAAACCGTGGAGGAATTGACCAACGCCGTGGTGGCAGGGCTCGCAGATTACTGCCGCAAATCCTCCATCTCCTCGATCGTGCTCGGTCTGTCAGGTGGCATTGATTCGGCCGTGGCCGCCTGCGTTGCCGCGGCAGCGTTGGGTCCTGAAAACGTCACGGGGCTGGCGATGCCGAGTCGCCATTCTTCCCAGCACTCCATTGACGATGCCCTGCACACTGCGCAAGCCCTTGGCATCACCCACCACCTTCACGAAATTGACGACATGCACGTCAGCGTTGAGACGGTCCTCGGTGAGGTGTTGACCAACGGGCATCCGGTGGCGGGCGAGAACCTGCAGGCTCGTCTTCGCGGCCTCATCGTGATGGGTTACGCCAATGCCAACGCCAGCATGGCCGTCACGACCGGCAACAAATCCGAAATCGCTCAGGGCTACTGCACCCTTTACGGCGACATGGCTGGTGGGTATGCACCGTTGGGGGACGTGTACAAGATGGAGGTGTACGCCATGGCNGAGCGCTTCAATCAGCGAGCGGAGGCGGCCGGCATGTCGCCGCCCGTCTCGGCTTCGACGATGACCAAGCCGCCTTCCGCCGAGTTGGCTCCAGACCAGACCGACCAGGACTCCCTTCCGCCCTACGCCCTGCTTGACGCCATCCTGCGAGGTCACATCGAAGAAGGGCTGAACACCGACGACCTCGTTCAGCAGGGCTTTGACGCAACAACGGTGGTGGACGTGTTGCGGCGCCTCGAGCGAAACGAGCACAAGCGATGGCAAATGCCACCGGCACCCCGTGTGTCGCCGCGTGCCTTCGGACAGGGTTGGCGTCGTCCATTGGCCTCCAACCATGACTGGCGCCGTTGAGGTCGTCGACGGTGGACTCAAGAACTCACCTCTGCAGGGCGTTGCGTGGCAGGTCACATCACGAACATCGCCGGNTATCGGTTCATCGCGCTCGATGATCTGGACCGTTTGCAGTCCGTGATGCGCAGCCTCTGCACCGACCTCGGGCTCAAAGGCACCGTCCTGCTCGCCACCGAGGGCATCAATTTCTTCCTTGCCGGCACGGCCACGGCGGTGGAGGGTTTCACGGCCTTCCTCGACGGGGACGAACGGTTCCACGGCATCCCGGTCAAAACGTCCTTCACCGATTATCCGCCGTTCAACCGGTTGAACGTGCGCAAGAAGAACGAAATCATCTCCGTGGGATTGGATCACATCAACCCCGCCATCTTCACCGGCCCTGAAATCGAACCCCGGGACTTCAAGGCCATGCTTGACCGGGGTGAGGCCGTCCANGTGCTTGACACGAGGAACGATTACGAGTTGCGCGTGGGCACCTTCACCAACGCCATTGACCTTGACATCCGGACGTTTCGGGATTTTCCCAAGGCCATCCAACGTCTTCCGGCGACCATGAAAGACGAACCCGTGGTGATGTTTTGCACGGGTGGGATTCGCTGCGAAAAAGCCAGCGCCATCATGATGGAGGCGGGATTCACCAACGTGATGCAACTGAAGGGTGGCGTCTTGGGTTATTTTGAGGAGGTTGGCGGGGACCACTGGGACGGCGATTGCTTCGTGTTCGACCAGCGGGTGGCGGTCAACCCCTCGCTCGAGGAATCCGAGGTCGTCGTCTGCTACGCCTGCCGAGAACCCCTTTCAGTGGCCGAGCAAGCCTCGCCCGATTATGCGGTGGGTCGTTCTTGTCCCTACTGCATCGACCGGCTGAACCTGACCCCCTTCACCGATGAANGATGATCCAGTCGTCGGACAATTCGCCGTGACTCCAGCGATGCCACTCATGGCCGTGGACTCCGTCGTGGGCGATCATCCACGCTTGCGTTGGACCGATCACGAGTTCGCCGTACGTCAGCGCTTCCGAGGAATTGGACGGGCCGGGCCACGGGTTGTACACCGGGCGAAGAGCTTGCCCTTCAACGACCCACAAGGCGACACCCTGACGTGTTGAATCAACCGTGCCGTCGCTGACCACCAACCAGCCCTCGTCGACGGCGACCAGCGCCCGCAGGTCTGAAGACATCATGCCGGGGGTCAGGTCGTGCAGGACGCGGCTGCCCTGCGGCGTTCCATCGGTGATGCAAACCTCGAGGCCCGTGGCGGCCGTCATGCAGTCAAACAACAACCGGCTACCCGTGTTGGCGACGCCAACCTGAGCTCCTGGCGCCATCAAGGACGTGCTGAGTTGGAGCGTGATACCGTTGGCCACGTTGGTCGTCCACAATCGGGGTTCGCCTGGAACGGTCTGTGCGTCGTAAACGAGGTTGTCCCCGATCAGGTGCAGGCCCATCCCTTCACCGAGATGCGTGTCGCCCGAGGTTGGGGCGATGGCGGTGAGCCAGCCGTGGCTTCCGTTGTCGTAGAGGCGCAACACCTGCTTGACCCCGCCTCGGGAAGCCGCCGCCACTGCATCATCGTCCAAACTGACGAAATCAGCCAGGTGAGCGCTTCCAAATTCGTTGATGGTCCACGCCGTCAACACGCCGTTGACATCGAGCCGGTACGGCTCAACGTCCCCGGTGCCGTCCGATGCGCTGAACCACACCGCTCGCTGGTCAGCGTGGAGCCAAGCCTGCCCGACGTTGTCCAAACCGGACAGGTTCATGGCGACGTTTTCTTGCAGGTCATCGTCCCACGAGGGGAGGTTGGTCCACGCTCGCAGATCGCTTCCGTTGGTCCACACGAGTTCGTTGGCGGTCGAGCGGAACAGCAATCCGTCGGCCCAAACCACCGGGGCCACCGCTTCAACGGCGCCAAGAACCTGCGTGCCGTTGGTCGTCCCGTCGCTGACCCAGAGTTGCCGCCCGTTGACCCCGTCGGTGGCGTCGAAGACCACGGCCGAGCCACCCCTGACGGCATGAATTCCGAGGTCCCGCCCGGGCAGGGCGTCCCCGTTGGGATGAAGGTCGGTGATTCTCACCGTCTCGTTTCGATCCGGGGCATGCACGTGAAGTTCACACCCGTGCACGCCGTCGTTGCCAGCAAAGGCCAACGCAGCGAGTTCCTCCATCCAAACCGCTGCATCACAGTTGGTGTCAAAAGAATCAGAAATTCCGTTGATAAGTCTGTGACTCTTTCCGATCGGAGGGGCTCAAAGCAGAAGTTCAGCGTCTCGCGCACCTCACCCGCCTCCAGAACGTGGTTGCCGGCCACGCCGTCGCCCGCCCCGTCATCCACGCCGAACCGGATGACGAACCCGTCCGCACAGAGGTAGGTCGGTGCGTCTGTTTTGTCCACCAGGGCGCTCGCACCCGTGGACCCGTGCGTGCCGTTCTGCCCCATCCTTCCGTTGCAGAGCACGGCTTCACTCACGGTTTCCGTCTCGTCCAAGACGTCGTTCCCGTTGGTGTCCAAGCCCGTTTGCATGACCATTCCACCCGCTGGACAGGTGGCGTTGCCGGGAGGAATGGTTTGGGTTACCATGCGTTGCTCGGTGGCGTTGCTGCCGGGGACACCCGGTTGCCCTTGGGGTCCGGAAAGACCCCGCAAACCGTGGCAGAGCACGGTTGTGTCTTGCCGTTCACCGACATCGAGCAACCCGTTGCCGTTGACGTCGTGACCGGTGTGGATGCGAAAGCCGCCCTCGTTGCAGGGGGCGAGCGGGTCGAAGGGTTCGGATTCAACCAACCAAGCGGTGGCCTTGGTTTCCTCCTGTGGAAGACCGATGAGAGCGTGGTTGTAGACAGCCAACAGAAGGGCGACGATGACGGTCATCGTCTGAAGCACGGTCAACCATCGTCGGTGCCGGTGCGGCGGGTGTTGTTGGTTCGCCTCTTGGCTGGGCCCATCGTCGCTGTTCGGTCTTTCTTCCTCGGTTTCGGTTCGTTGCATGAACGGACACATTTCCTTCAACGGTGGTTAACCTACCGCCGTTCATCATCATCGGTGGTCGGGAAGGAAGGGGTGAGTTCATGAGGCATCGACCGATGGAGATGTCATGGAGCCGCCTCAGCGTTTGCTCGACCAACTGGCGGGTCGAGAGGGCATCACGCGACAGAAGGCGGCCCGCTTGGTCATTGACCTGGCAGACACGGCCAACGCCGACGGCTACCTCGAGGCCGTCCACGCCCACGTCTCCGGAGTATCGGTCATCACGGGGGGGCACGGTCTTCGCCGGTTCCTCGCAGATCTGTCCGCTGACGGTGACGGGCAGGTCGCCATTCCCACGACGCTGAATTCCGCAGGGTGCGACCGGGAAAAGATGGAGGAAATGGATATTCAATGGCCTGATTTCCTCGAACAACAATTTGAGATCGTCCAAGCCTACGAACAGCTCGGCATCGATGCCACGCTGTCGTGCACGCCTTACGACCGAGGCATCGAAACCGAAGAGGGGATTGCGACGTGGGCGGAGTCCAACGCCGTGTGCTTCTCCAACACGTGGACGTCCCTCATCACCAACCGTGAATCCGGTTTGTCAGCGTTGGCCACGGCTCTGACGGGTTTCGCACCGCGCTGGGGGCTGCACCTCCCCGAGCATCGCGTTCCAAACATGCACGTTCACGTCGACTGCGAGATGAACCACCTCGCTGACTGGTCGGTGCTCGGCGACTGGATGGGGAAGCAAGTGCGCCCCGACTGGGCCATGCCCTACGGCCCCATGCCTTACATCACGGGGTTGCCCGACCACTTGTCCTTCGCCTCCAAAAAAGCCCTGACGGCCGCCGCCGCCAACTACGGCTGCGCCATGCTTTGGGCTGAGGGTCACACGGCGTCGCCGCCCCTCGGCCGCAACGAGCAAGGTGACGTCTCGCCGCCCGAGGGCGGCTGGCAGGGTTCACTGACCTTCACGAAGAGGGATTTGGACCAGCGCTACGCCGACCTCGCTCCCAAAGGGCAGGTCGACCTCGTGGTCATCGGTTGCCCTCAGGCCAGTTTGGAGGAACTTCGAATCACCGCTTCCGCCTTGCGGTCGCACATGGAAATGGGTCGCCGAGTGCCCGACCATCGCCTCTGGGTCTTCACCAGCGGTGAGAATTATGCCCTGGCTGAAGCCGACGGAACCATTGAACTGCTTGAGGAGGGTGGTGCGCTGCTGCTCAAGGACACCTGCCCCGAAGTCACGCCCTACAACCGCTCAAAGTACAACCATCTGCTCACGAACTCCCTCAAGGCGGAACACTACCTCACAAGTGGGTTGAATCGTCTGCCGACCTCGGTGATGCCGATTCAGGACTGCGTGGCTCACGCCATCGACCCCAGCCTCTCCACCGGGCCTGTTCCCGTGCTCACGCCCAAGGCCCAACCGCAACACGCCTCGGCCAAGCAACACCAAACCGGCGAGGCTTCGCTCACCGGCTCGGGCTTGCGCTCCCAAGCCGACTTTACGGTTCGTGGCCGGGCGCTGGTGACCGATGTTCCCATCACCTACCTCGGCTACGTGAANCGGGACAGCGGCGTCATTGAGGAGCCGGGGCATCCGCTCGACGGCGTCGCCATNGAGGACACCGTGCTCGTCTACCCCAAAGGCTCGGGTTCAACGGTGGCGCCCTACGTGCTGATGGGGCTCATCTACACCGGCAAAGGGCCAAAGGCCGTGGTCAATCGGGACATCTGCCCGTTGACGCTCCCTGCGTGCTCCCTCCTCGGTGTGCCCTACGGGCACGGCTTTGACAGCGACCCGTGCCTTGCGGTCAACACCGGCGACACCGTGGAGTTCCGCCGAACGCCTGACGGCGTCGTCCTCGAGGTTGTGGAGCGTGTCCAGCCGTGAGCATGCGCGTGGTCGTCACCGGCGGTGCCGGCTTCATCGGTGCCGCCCTGGTGGAACGCTTGCTCTCCGAGGGGCACCACGTGGCTGTTCTGGACAANTTTTGGCGCGGTTCGCCGTCCAACCTTGAATCGGTCAAGGACCACCCTTGCTTGACCGTGATCGAAGGCGACGTGGTCAAACCTTCGGATTTGCAGCGCTGTCATGATGCCCTCGGTCGGGTTGATCTGGTGCATCATTTGGCGGCCATCAACGGCACCAAGTGGTTCCACGAAGCCGCCATGGAGGTCATCGACGTCAACGTCAACGGCACGCTGTGTGCGGTGCGGAAAGCAACGGCGTGGGGCGCTCGTTTCGTTCTGGCTTCGTCCCCTGAAGCCTACGGCGAAAACGAACGGATGCCCCTTCTGGACGAGGACCACAGTCGCTTCCCGTCCGCCGCCTCTCACCAGCGCTTTTCCTACGGCGCAAGCAAGTACCTCGACGAGGTCGTGGTTCAACACGCAGCGGCCAAGGGGTTGGACGGGCGCATCGTTCGTCCGTTCAACGCCTACGGTGCAAACATGCTGGGAGACGCCTACGGCCAGGTCGTGGGGATGTTCTTTCGTGCCGTGCTGGAGCAACGACCGATGATGATTCACGGGGACGGGCAGCAGACCCGGAGCATGACGCACATCGACGACATCGTGGACGGGTTTTACCGAGCGGGCTCATTGGACGTTGGATTGGACGGTTCCTCGCTGTCGGGACGGAGCTTCAACTTGGGGTCAACGGAGGAGGTCAGCATGCGTTCGCTGGCCGAGGCCGTGAACCGAACGGTGGGTTCGATGGCCGTCGATTGCGTGCTTGGCGGTGGCTACCACGGCGATTCGCAGCGTCGTTTGCCCGACACCTCCGCCGCTGAGTCCCTGTTGGGCTGGTCGTGCACCGTGGGATTGGAGGCCGGGCTCGGCCGGGTGTGGGCCGAACTTCAAGCCGGGCCGTAGTGCTTCAACACCCGCTGTGTCCACCCCTGAGGTGAGGGGGTCATGTCGTCCCGTCCGTGCTGACACAGCACGTCGAGGCCGCCGCTCGGCAGGGTTGAGGACGAGAACCACACCGCATTGACCCGCAAGATCACCAGCGTCGCCACGGCCTCGGGAAGCGGGTGCTCTTCCACGAAGGTCGCTTCGATGGCAGCCACCGATTCATGAATCAGCAGGGGTTGCTCGTTGAGGGTTTCGAGGTCCAACAAACCGCTTTCGTCCTCGCCGAGGGGAAGCGGGGTGGCGGTTTCGTCAACGATGGTGGCGCCTCGTGCCGTGGGGGGCATCACGTTGAGCACGACCTTGCCGGTGGCTCGGAGGTTCTGCAGGGTGTCGCGCGGGCGCTTGTCCCTGTGAATGGAAAGCGAGGCCGTGAGGTAGGGCGGGGCGGTTGAGACCTGCATCACGGACGATAGCGGTGCAAAATTTCGGCGACCGTCCTCATCGACCGTCCCGGCGACCACCACGGGTCGCGGCGAGAGCACGCTGTTCAGCCACGTGCTTCGCTCGACGTGTTCCATGGCATCAACGTCGAGTCGCAGAAGAGGTGGCTCGGTGGGTTCGGTGGGCGTGAACCATTTGTCGAGGGTGCCGTTGGCGATCTCTTCAAGAGCGTGGTTGTTGAATTCGATGTACGACTCCCACGAGGCGATGTCGTCCAGTTCGCCACGCTCCCTTTTCCGGGCGATGGACGCCTCGGCGTAGACGTTGCATTTCTTCAGAAACGCAGCCACGGCGGTTCGCTCATCGGTCATGGACAGCCCCTCTCCGTGCTTCATATTCGTCACGCGTCATCATGAAGGTTGCTGGGTTGCCCCCCCAAACCTCACCGGCTGGAAGCGGACGGGTGAGGACCGCACCGGCGGCGAGGACCGCTCGTGCACCGATGTTGTTTCCCGGCACCACCGTGGCGTTCCCGCCGATGACCGCTTCGTCTCCAACGTGGACCGGTTGCCATTTTCCACGGTCGTTGGAGGGCGGAAACTTGTCGTTGAGAATGGTCGCTGCGGGCCCGATGAACACGCCATCGCCCAGTCGGCAATCGTCGGCGATGTAGGCGCTGCCTTGGATTTTACAGCCTTCTCCCAACACCACTCGCTGGCCGACATGAGCCAGTGCACCGATGGAACTCCCCTTCCCGATGACTGCGTCGCGTCCGATGTGGCAGGGCCACCATGCGACGGCGTCGTCCAGCTCAACGCGTTGGCCCGAGAGGGGGAGATCCGTCATGGGACAACCTCACTCGCCAAGACCGAGTTCGCGCATCAGCATGCTGACATGGCCTTTGGCCTTGACGTTGTAGCGGCACCATGCCAGCGTTCCGTCGGGTTGAATCACAAAGGTTGAGCGGGCGCTTCCCATGTACTCTCGACCGTAGTTCATCTTCAGGCGCCACGTCCCAAAGGCGTTGTGAAGGGCGAGGTCTTCGTCCACCAGCAGCGGGAAGTTCAATTCTTGCTTTTCAACAAAGCGCTGGTGGGATTTGGCAGAGTCCTTTGAAACACCGAGGACCACGTAATCTTCGCCGTTCAGGCGCCCCATGTTGTCTCGGAAATCACAGGCCTGTGTCGTGCACCCTGGGGTGGAGTCCTTGGGGTAGAAGTAGAGGATCACCGTCTTTCCCTCATCGAGGTAGGTTTGCAGGGTGTGTTCTTTTCCGTGTTCGTCCACGGCGGAAAAGCCGGGGGCGACATCGCCAGCGCTGAGTTCAACCGTTTCGGTCATGGTACACAACTCCATGGACGGCCACTTTAGCAGTTGCTTTGTTTTTTGATACAAAAACCAACCATATTTCGACAGAAGAGGGGTTCTATGGCCCGAATATGCGATATGGGTAAAAAGTCAGTCATTCCGGGTGATTCATGGGTAAGGAACCGATTCTTTGAATAACTGCCAGTACCAGTAGGGACTTATGGTCGGCGGACGTATGTCAAGACGTGCGCGTCGACACTTCAAGAAAATCCAGCGTGCCAACACCAAATACACGCTTCAGGAAATCGCCAGCAGCATCCAAACTGACCTCGACAAGCGACTGTTGAGCTACGATGAAGCCCTGATGCTCGGCAACATGATTCAAAACCGGGCCGATCAGGTTCCCGGGGACGCTATCGTTTACGCCATTTCCGACCGTGACGCTTACCGACGAACCTTGGAACTCTACCTCCGGGACGCCCTCCTCACTCGAACCGAACAGCTTCTTCTCTGGGAAGAACGCCGCCGCCTCGGCATCTCCGATAACGAACACGATGCTCTGCTTCAGCAACTGCTCGCCCAGTGGAAGCGACAGGGTAAATCCGTCACCATCGATCGCTTCAGCGAACCCAAGCGTGGAGGTGCCGACCCTGTCTAAGCCCACGGTTCCGCTGGCGCTGGTGGCGGTCATGCTCCTCGCCACCCTCACGCCACTCGCCGTGGCTGACAACGGCCGCTCAAACCCCGACTTTGTGGTGTCGTCCTTCACGCTTGACGATGCGGGTTCAATGTACCTCGGCGGTGGCATTGAAGTCGAGGACGCCACTCATGTCGTCCGAGTCCAGGTCCAAAACATCGGTTTGGGCGCAGGCCAAGCATCGCTCACGCTGCTGCTCCAAGGCACCGCGACCTCAGGCGACGTGGTGTTGGACAGCACCGACCTTGGCGTCATTGCAGCAGGGGCCTCGAGCGCCGTTTCCGTCTTTTCGTGGTCGGCTACCCTCGGCGCCAATCAGATTTTGAAAGCCCGCGTTTCAATCGGCGGCGACATTGACCCCTCCAACAACGAAGACCAGATGATCGTCAACGTCAGTCGCTACCAAAACAGCAGCGTTCCCGTGGTGGACATCCCTCAGCCAACCAGCGGCGCCAGCAGCGTGGTGTGGTCCCAAACCGTCCACGACTTCAACGTCAGCGTTCGCAACGACGGTGTCAAGAACCAATCGGCGCAATTCTTCCTCAATTTCACCGAAGTCGGCAACCCCAGCAACACGTTCTCCAGACCCTCAAACATCGTGCCGGTGGTTCGCCCCGGTTCGCTCCACACGGTGGGGCCGAGCCTCTACCCCGTGTTCATGCAGTTCGATGCCACGTCCTTGACGGGGCAATGGGACGTCGTTGGTGAGATGCACGTTTCGGGCATGAACTGGGAGAAATCCATTCAATTCCTGAATCAGCGGGTGGTGTTTTCCAACTATGACTTTGACATCATCGCAGCCCACGACCGCAGCGTAGAGCCCGGACAAACCGCCGTGCTCACCTACGCCATTGAAAACACAGGGGTGAGCGTGGATGACTATCAGGTCAACGTGTCGGGCGTCAAATGGTGGGTGACGGGCATCACCCCCACGCCCTCCACGCCAACCGTGCCCGCCGGCAACACCACGTACGTGTTCATTGACGTCACGGTGCCGGCCACGGCCCTGCGTACCCATTCCGAAGTCGTCACTCTTCGCATCACCTCCAACGGGGGCTCCTTCGCCAAGAGCGTCTCGACGGTTGTGGTGGCCAGTGAGTCCTACGATGGGACGGTGGAGATGGACAGCGACACCAAATCGCTCACGCCCGGCAACCCCACGCCCCTGCAGGTCAAGGTCCGCAACGATGGCAATGCCCCCACGTCTTTTTCGCTGAACGCCGGCATTTCCACCAACCCCATCAACTGGGACCTCTCCTTCTCCTCGGCCACCACGGGTACGCTTCAGCCCGGTGAAGCCGTCAACGTCACCTTAACCGTGACGCCGCCGGTGATTCAGAACCCGCTCGTGGACGCTGAATACAACGGTGCGGGCGACACGATGTCCGTGTGGGCCCAAGCCGTGTCCGTGAACGGGGGCGTACCTCAAGTCAACGCCACGCCCGTCCGCATCCTGCCGGTGATCGTGGTTGACCCCGGTCTGCCCACGCAATCCATCGACATGACGGTGCAACAGGTGCTCCAAGCGCAACAGGGCAGCGGCCTGGACGAAGTCCTCCAGCTGGACGTTGAGGTGCGCCACAACCTCATCACCGAATTGGACGAGACGGTGGACGCCACCTTGGCCCTCGGCACGCCCGTGTTCACCTCGGATTCGTCGGGCGGTTTCTCGGAGGCCGCTCGCTGGGCGGTTGGCCTCCCCACCACCTCCCTTCCTGGCATGTCCCTCGGCGAAACACGTCAAGCGACCTTGACAATCCAAGGGCCGGCGGACGACTTTTCGGTGGCCGGTTCGCTGTCCATTCCCATCACGGCCACGCCCACCTTGGGGGCCGCTCACAGCAGCGCCAACGTGATTCCCACGTCCATTTCGCAAACCCTGACCATCAACATCCCGCCGGTGTTGGGCGTGGAGGGTCACAACGGCACGACGCTTGACGCCATGGTCGGTGAGGAGACCACGTTCGACATCGACCTTGCCAACACCGGGAACAACATGACGTCCTACCGCTTGGTGCTGAACAACCAAATCCCCGACGGCTGGGAGGTCTCTTTCAGCCCCAGCAGCATCATGCCCTCCACCACCGTGACGGATGTACCGGCGGACGTGGCGGACTACCCCTCCAATGCAACGACCCATGTCGCCACCTTCCCGCTCATCCTCACCACCGACCCCGAAGCGCCGGCCAACAGCATTGAGGTCATCGGTGTCGACGTTTATGAGATGTCATCGGGCGTCTACATCAACTCCTTTGATGTCCCGGTACGCGTCGGCGAGAAGGTCAACGCCTCGCTCTCCCCCAGCAGCCAAACCGTGAACATGTCCATCGGCGAGACCATCACCACGAGTGTCATCATCAGCAACGACGGCAACACGCCGGCGACCTTTGGCGTCTACCTTGACACCTCAAACGCTGGTGAGATTGAGTTCGTGCTCGAAACGCCAACGGTCGTGCAAATCGGTGCGGGCTACGAGTCAACCGTGCGCGTTCGACTGTCCCCCACCACCGATGCACTGGCCGCCGCTAACTACTTCGCAACGGTATGGGTGTCCAATGTCGACTCCGGCCTGAACCTCTCGGCGAACATTCTCGGAAACATCAGCGAACAGCACGGCTTGGTGGTTGACACTCTCACAGAAATCGGTGTCATCCCGGGCGAGACCCAAACCGTTGATTTCTCCATCATCAACAACGGTAACCTGATCGAGGACATCATCGTTGAGACCACGGTGGCCGGCGATTGGACCGTGACGCCCGCCGTGCTACCGTTGCAGCTGAACGTCGGTGCCGCACACACGGGAACGTTTGACGTGGAGGTCCCGGCCCTTTCGGACGATGACAGCATGGTCAACGGGGCTGTGTATCCTGTCACCCTCCGAATCCTCAACGCCACCACGCAGGAAGAGCTGAAGGTTCATTCCTTCCGATTCATGGTCGCACCGTTGTTTATGGTCGAGGTTGAAAACTGGCCATCGACCATGGAATACCATCGCGGTATCGACAGAACGTGGGACGTGGAATTCACCAACACCGGCAACAAAGACGTGCAGGTGAACCTCACCTACACCCTTTTGGAGGGAGGTTTGACGCAACCGAGTTTGGACTGGGCCGTGTCCTCAACCGCCCCCAACACCTTGTTTTTGCCCCGTGGTCAATCCGTGCCGTTTTCCTTCAGCATCACCAACGTCGCCCCACAACCGCCGCTCACCCTGGCCGCCAACTTCATTCTCACACTCGACCCGGTTGACGCAGCGGTGCAGGGAAGCGCCGAGTACTACACCGACCTGCGGATGGACCGTTTCTTTGAGTACGGCGATACCTATGTCACGCCGCTGCGCGATAACAGCCCCCAGCCCTTTGAAATCGAATATTCTCACATCCCAAGCGGTCCGGAAACCGCTGTTGCCTACGAGCTTGAACTCTGCAGGGCTGAGCGCCTCGAGGACCCAAAGGACCACGACGCCAACGCCTCTGAGAGTGATTTTGAATGGACGTTTGCCATTCGCACNGAAGACACCGACTACCCGCTGAACATGTCGGCGTTTTGCGGACCGACCTCGCTGGGTCCTGAATCACGCATCACGTTGCCCAGTCGACAGGCATGGTTCACCACCGATCCCATCGTGCTGGTGGTGGACACCCCCAACCCTCCGCACATGCTGCCCGGCGACGGATGGGACCTGACCTTCCGCCTCTANCACCCCGATGAGCACAACGGCTACACCGTGTACGACGAAGACGTCTTCACCTATCGGCTGGCGGTGTTTGCAGACCCGGCCATCATCGCTCAGGGTCCCGTTGACCCTGAGGCGTTCTTTGAGGGTCAAACAACCCAGTACGAGGTGACCGTTCGCAACATAGGGACTGCTCTTGCCTATAACGTCGATGCCTCGCTGGATTGCAACGGCGATGTTGACATCCTGAGCGAGCCGAATCTGGTCAGCCAGATGAACGCCACCGACGCCCACACGTACACGTGGGACGTCCGTCCAGTCGTGATCGACTGGTGGGAGACGGAGCGAACCGTTCAGTGCGACGCCACCTTGTCGTTCGGGTACGTCGGCGACGGCAACGTCGAAAGCAACGACCGTTCGCAGGGGGTTGATCTCGGCGAGGAGACGGTTCGGTCTTGGTCGCCCGACTTGTCCGTCGCTTTCGTGGCGTGTGTGGTGGCTGCCCTTCTCTCCCTCGTCTTTGTTCGGCTGGCCAGCCAGTCCGAAAAGTGGCAGCTCGCCGGTGTTTACGCCGGCGTCGTTGCGTTTGGGTTTGCGTTCCACCTGTTCAACATGACCTACTACGGCCCCGCCGTCTTGGTGCTGTGCGCCCTGTGGATTTGGCGGATGACATGGAAGAGCAGCGACGAGTTCAGGCTGATTCACGAGGATTATCAGCGTGCTCGAAAAGGGACCTCAACGGTGTATTCCGACCACTTCGAGGCCCTGAAAGACAGCCGACGTCAACTGACCATCATCCTGTCCATCCCGGTCCTGGGCATGCTGGCCATCGTCCTTGGCTTGCCACCTCAACTCTCCACCGGCAGCGACAACTTGGTCGTCATGGCGGCGTATTTCTTCATCATCATGCTCGGTGTTTGGTTCCTCCTGAAGCGTTCCGACAAGATGTACGGCAACCTGTACGGAAGGATGACCGACGCCGAAATCAAGTCCATTCGCATTGAACGNGACCTGAGCGACCCTGCCCGTCTGCTCAACGACTTGGCCGATGACGGACTTGATTTCTCCGCCATTCTGGGCGAACGTGCCCCTGCTCCTGCGGCGGCTGCCTCCGCAGGTGAAACCGAGAAACCTGCCGCCAGCGATCTTGAACTTGACACGGACACGGAGGTGGAAAGCGATGACTGACGACGACGCAACGGCCGACCTGCTGGCCGAAGACCGCGCCGCTCGAGAACAGGGCATTCGCGAGGCTTCGCAAACCCTTGAGCGCATCGCTCGTCAAGCCGCCAAGCGTGAGAACCCCTCGCTTGCCGAGTCCGAAATGGACCTCGGCGAAGTGAAGGTCCATCTCAGTCTCCACCAACTCAGCAGGGCGAAGAAATCGCTCCGACGTGCGGAACGAACCCTCGAAGAACTGGAGGAAGACGTGCTTCACCTTCGACGAAGCATCGCCATGCTTCACCGGCTGTTGGTGCACAAGCACATCTCGCTTGAAGAGGCTGAGCGCATTCTCTACAAACTCCGCGAGGCGACCGCCGCCGCCGAGGTCGGCGACATTCGAACGGCAACCGAGGAGGTTGAAGACCTGCTCGAAGACATGATCGGCGGGAACACCTCAACACTGAACCCCTTCTTGTTCCGCCACTTCTGGATGGGTGTGGACACGCGCTGGCCGGCAGGCGGCGAATCCGGTGTTCTGCTCGTCCGCGTCATCAACGACGGCCCCATTCCAATGCCGATGCTTCGTCTGAAGCCGCCCGTCCCCGAGGGCTGGACCGCGAACCCTCCCAACGTCGACCTGCCCATCATCGCCCCGGGCGGCAACATCCCGCTCCGCTTTGACATTCAACCCGACTACCGTCTCTCATCCGAAGACATTCCGCTGACTCGCAAATTATCGGTGGCCACGGCCTACGAGATGCGCTCGGGCGAAATCACGGTCACCATGCGCGTTCAGAACCGCTCCATGGAACCGCTCTCCGAAGTGTTGCTCACGCCTTGGATTCCTCCAGGCTTCTCTGCCGAAGAGGTCCCGTTCATCCGCAATCTTGCTCCCGACGAAGTGGCTGTGCTCCGCATGCCGCTTCGCATCAACCTCGGTCAAGGAGGTGCTCTTTGACCGCATCCTGTTCCACCCGCAGAGGCGGGGGAAAAAGAAAAATGGTGAAAAACATGAAACATGAAACGAAGAACGAACAACGCGACAACGTCGCTGCGATCGGTATTGGTGCAATGATCGTCTTCATTGCACTGATCCTGGTTGCTGCGGTGGCAGCTGCGGTCATCATCCAGACGGCCGAGAAGTTGCAGCAGAACGCACAGACCACGGGTGAGGACACGACCGACATGATGGCATCGAAGATTACCGTCAAGTCGGTGGTCATCGTCAACACGAATGACCTGTACGTGACCTTTGAGCTGGCTCCCGGCTCGGACCCGGTCACGGCCACGACCATTCAGTGGTTGATCACTTGTGATTTGGGTGGCAACGGTGCAACGGACACCGGGGACTTTGCCGCTGTCGGTACGACCAGCGCAGCCCAGGACCTCACCGGTACGGTGCAGGCCACCATCAACCCAGGTGAGACCTACACGGTGCAGCTCAACCCTGCCACGTGCGTCCCAACCGCCAACGATCAGCACACGCTCAACGTCCAGTCCGGAACCGGAGGCTTCACCTACGAAGTTCTGAACTACGGCGGTGGCGTTGCAAACGGCGAGGTGGTTATTTGAAGACCAACACGCACACCGAGCCCATGAAGGACGACAAGATTGCAGCCATCGGTATTGGCGCCATGATCGTGTTCATCGCACTGATTTTGGTCGCTGCCGTTGCTGCAGCCGTCATCATTCAAACCGCTGAGAAACTCCAACAGAACGCACAAACCGCAGGTGATGACACCGCGGACGAGATGAGCGGGAAGATCATGATCAACACCGCTTATGTCGGCACGGGCAGTGCCACTGCGGTCACGGACGAGTACCACCTCGTCGTGCGTCTCGCACCCGGCAGTGACCCCACGCCGGCCACCGGCATCTCTTTCCAGGTCTTCTGTGCCAACGGCATCGTTGAGGGCACTCTTGCCAACGGCGACGTTCACGTCATGGAAACCGAGACCGACATCGCTGGCAACCTCCAAGTTGGGGTCGGCTACATCGTCTACATCGACGCTGACGACGCTGCGACGGACTGCGGTCCAGACGCAGTCACCACGGCTCAGTTGTACCTGCACGTTCTGAACGGTGGTACGACCTACGAGACGCTGACCGTTGACGACACCTCTGCTGGCGCCCTTGTGGTTTGATCACTTCTGAGAGTCATCCCTGACTCTCAGAAGGAGGTTATCACATGGCATGGCCATTCAGTGGAAACTCGGGTGGAAACAAAAGCGCAGACCAGAACTTGAGCGAAGAGCGCCTGAAAATTTTGGCCAACGTGGCCATTGAACAGGTGCCGTTCCCCGAACAGGGGATGCTCACCGAAGAGGATGCGTGGACCATTTCCCCCGGTCCAACACGGGCTCGGATCAACAGCCAACAGAGCGTCCCCAACGTGGCGGCCACGCTTGCGCCGGCACCCACACCGGTGCCCTCAGCCCCCGCTACGGTGGACACGTCAGGTCTTGAGCGTCTCATCAGCAGTCGTCTCGACATGGTTGAGGACGTTCTGCGCATGGTGGAACACCGACTCGAAGAAGGCGTGCCCGCTCAGGCGGAAACTGGCGCNGACGTCGAGGACCACGANGATGAGTCCCTCGACGATGACGTCGTGACCGGCGATCGCATCATCACCGCCAGCGGTGAAGTGGTGGAAGTCGGTGGTACGTCTCGTATGATGGAAGACGACCAGGGCCAACTGGTTGAGCTGTACGAAGCGCAAGCCTTGGCGGCCAATCCGTTCCTCGTCGCTCCACGTTCAAGCGGGTCCGGCAACCAAACCAGTACAGGTGCACCCACGGTCGCAGCCTTGCTCCTCGACCACATGTCCGGCATGGCCGCCGTGAGTTTCACGCAAAAGGCCATGGAATCCGGTATGTTGACGCAAGAGGAAGGCGACGCCGTTCTCGCCATCGTTCAGTTGGCAGAACCCGGCGACCCGGAAACGGCGCTTGAGGACCACTTGCCGCATCGAGAACTGTTGGTGTTCTCGGCGTTGGTCTCGTCCTGGCGACAGCTCCACATGCTTCGAGGTGAAGAGTGACATGGGTGCTTCGGTTGGTGTAGGCGGGCTCATCATCGGCATTTCGATGCTGATGGTGTTCTCCATGGCCCATCAGGCCATTTCGCTGCAAATCGAATCCGGTGTTGACCGGATTGAGGATGCAGACGAACCCACACCGACCTTCACCATCGACGATGCGGTGATGTTCACCGGCGCCATCGTCGATGTCACCGTTGCCAGCGGCGGTGCAGGCTACAGCAGCGGAGGCACGATTGAGGCTTCCAGCGGAACCGGCGGATTTTCAGCAACCTACACGATTGATGGCTCGGGAGCCATTGTCTCCGTGGTGGTCACCAGCCACGGAAACTATTCCTCGCTTCCGACGTTGGTCGTCAACGGTGGCGGAACGCCGACCTCTGCAGCCAGCCTGACCCCCGTTCGAGGCAACGTCCTCTACGCGAACGTGACCAACACGGGCGCAACCACCATCCCTCACGAGGATGTTTGGATGTTCCTTGACGGTCAGAATGCAACACCGTTTTCGAGTGTGTACAATCCACCGCTGACCAATTTGTGGTTTTCCGGTGAGACGCTGTTTCTGAACTGGTACGACACCGGTCACCCGGGCGATGAACGAATGACGCTCACGGTGGGTACGACCACCGTTGGACACAGGTTGTGGTGATGGCATGGCGGACGGGGGTGCTTCTTCGATGATCATGCTGATCACGGCTCTTTTGATATCAGGCGGCGCAGGTGCCGTCCTGGTTTCCGAATGGAGCGATGCGGTTCGCTTGGTGCAAGTCAACGAACGAGCGACATCGGACGCCGACCACGTGAGTGTCGCCTTGGCCGGTGACCCTGCCATGGTGGCGCACAACACGACGGCCGACACCATCACGTTGTACTTCCTGAACACGGGCAAATACAACTTGGACACCACCAACTACCAGGTGCTCATCAACGGTGATACACCCACCTCTACATCGGAAAGCGTGCTCCCGAGTGGAACGGACTGGAACAGCGGGGACCTCCTCGAGGTGGTGTTGACCAATGCATCCTGGTCGTTTTCCGACGGCGAGGACGTTTCGGTGTACTTTGTTGGTGTATCCGAAAGCGTAAGCGGACACACCCACTCAGCGACCGTCAGTGCGGAGGTGAGATTGAATGCTTTCGCCTGATGAGAACCCCTTCATGACGGCTCACAAACCCGTTGAGGACGGTTTCCCCTTCGAGGTGGAAACCGACTCACTGGCGGATTCCATGGGGCTTCGGTTGCCAAATCGGTCGCTCTACTTGCTTCAAGGCAAGGTTGGTGCAGGAAAGTCGCTCATTGCCCAGCGTCTCATCCACGGCATGGTGGACAACGGTGTCAAGGTGCTCGTCATCACCACCGAATTGACCACGCGTGGCTGGATCGAGCAGATGGAAAGCATCGGCTACGGCATGACCAACGCCATCAGCGAGGGTCGCGTCATGGTGCTGAGTCGATACGGTACCGTGGCGGATGCCCGGCAGGACGTCACCCTCCAGGAGGTGCTCAGCAGCCCGGCCATTCCGGCCGCTGACGTCATCGTCCTCGATTCAGCCAGTTCGTTGATGCCGGAGGGCGGGACCAAAGCCGACCACCACACCCTGATTCAGCAACTGAGGAAAATCGCTTCGGACGGCCGCTCCTTCATGCTGTGCGCCGATCCCGAGGAGATGGATCACACCCTGCTTCACACCCTGCGGGCTTCGGCCGAGGTCGTGCTCGACCTTGACAACGCCATGATTGGCGGTGAAATCAAGCGGAACATCATCATCACCCGGTTCCTGCGGGCCGCAGGACCGATTCAAACGTCCATCGGTTGGCGCGTGGAGCCCGGCATGGGCTTCATCGTTGACATCACGGCGGTGAGCTGAGGGAGGGGATATCATGGCAGACGAACCCCGATTTGCAAAGGGCGACCTCAACGGCGTCATGGCAGCCTACCCGCACGTTGCGGAGTGGGTTCGGGATTTCGAGATGCGTTATGGCTCTCGCCCCATCTACTACGGCCCGCTGGACCGAGACGCCAAAAAGCAACGACCGCTCAACCTCATCTACGTCACACGAGAGCCCATTTTTGTCCACATTTACGAGCCACCTGCCGACGATGACGGTGGCGGGACCATCCTGTGGTTCGGTCTTGAGCCCCAGCTGACGGAGGAAGAGGAGAACATCCGGCGTGAACTCGTTGAAACCTTGCTCCAAGAGGCCCCAACAGCCCCCTCATTCACGACGGACAACGAATTTGAGAACATCCTTCAGCAGATGATTGAGCGCTACACCATCCTTGACAGCGAAGCACGAAACCTCGTGCGTCGCCAGGGGCGTATGTGGGAACTCGTCGGTATGGAGGACAAACGACTCACGGTGACTCAAGCCCAACGGGACCGGCTCACCTACGTGGTGATTCGGGACTTGATTCGAAACGGACCGCTTGAACCGCTGCTGTCCGACGAGATGCTGGAAGACATTCACTCGGTCGGCCTGAAGCACATTCACATGGACCACAAGGTGTTTGGTATGGTCACCTCCAACATTCGTTTCCGCGAGCGGGAGTTGCTCTCCCGCTACCTTCGAGCCATGTCCGAGCGCATCGGTCGCCCGGTCTCCGACAACAAGCCCATCATTGACGGCGTGTTGCTGGACGGCTCCCGTATCAACATCATTTTCTCCGACGACGTCTCGATGCTGGGCCCGTCGTTCACCATTCGTAAGTTCGCCGAGGAGACCATCTCGGTGATTCAGCTCATCAAGTGGGGGACCATGTCCGCCCAGCAAGCCGCTTACATCTGGATCTGTCTGGAATACGGCATGTCCGTCCTGGTTTCGGGAGAAACCGCATCGGGGAAAACCACGACGCTCAACGCCATCTTGCCGTTCATCGACCACAACGTCAAAATCTACTCTGCAGAAGACACGCCGGAAGTCAAAGTTCGCCACAAGATTTGGCAGCGTTTGGTCACCCGTGATGCCAAGAACGAAGATTCTCGGGTTGAGATGTTCGACCTGCTCAAGGCAGCCCTTCGTAGCCGTCCTCGCTACATCATCATCGGTGAAATTCGTGGTGTGGAGGGTGCCACGGCGTTCCAAGCCATGCAAACGGGCCACCCCGTCATCGCAACGTTCCACGCCTCGTCCATCGTGAAAATGATTCAGCGTTTTACCGGCGATCCGATCAACGTCCCGATTCGTTTCTTTGACAACCTGAATTTTGCCATTTTCCAAGAGGTGGTCGAAGCCCCCGGCGGCGGTATCGCACGGCGTATCACCGGGATTGACGAGGTCATCGGTTACAACAAGCACAGCGACGGTGTGTTGACCCGTGGCATGTTTGAATGGGACCCGGTTAAAGACAAGCATTACTTCCGTGGAATGTTCCAATCCCACCTGCTGGAAAACAAGATTGCCGCCATGGCGGGTTTTGCCAACAAGCGAGACATCTACGACGAAATGATTCGACGCGCCGATGCCATTCAGCGCATGGCTGACCGGGACCTCACGCACTACGACGACGTGTTTGACCTCCTTGGCCTCTACTACACCAACGGTTGGGACCACTTTAGCCGAGCCATCGACACTTGGGTCGGAATCAACCACAATTGAGGATGATGAGACATGGAGCGCATGCCGATTTGGCAAATTGCCCTTCGTCGTCTTGAAATGCCGGTTCCCCGCTTTCTTTCCTTCTACGTCGCACCCGTTGTTGGGCTCACGTTCCTTCTGGCGATTCTCATCGTCTTCCTGACCGGCGGTTTAGCGGAAGGTGCCCTGTTTGCGGGTTTTACCGGCGTTCTGTTTGTGGTCATGCTGGCCGCCATGGCGGGTCTTGCGGCGGTGTTGTTTCCCATCCTCGATGTTCAGCGTTCAGCCACGCTCATCGAGGAAGAGATGCACATGTTCATCACGCGCATGGGCATTCTTTCCATCGGTGAGGTGGGGGCTCAATCCATTTTTGACATTCTCAAACAAATGCGAGATTACGGTGAATTGGCCTCGGAGGTGAAGCGAATTGAAACCCTGGTCGACAAGTGGAACACGTCGCTTCCCGAGGCCGCACGAATCGTGGCCCATCAAAGCCCGAGCCCGTTGTGGTCGGATTTCCTCGACCGAATGGCGTTCTCAATCGAAGCGGGCCAACCCATTGACGAATTCATGCGGTCGGAGCAAGAGACCATTGCTGAGCAGTACAACACCCTCTACGACACCCGATTGGAGTCGGTGGACACGCTGAAGGAAATCTACGTCTCGATGAACACTGCTGGCCTGTTCGGCTTGGTCATTGCCGGTATCCATCTGGTGTTGTTCGAGGTCGGCGGAGCCGACGACACGCCCATTGAAGTGGCGAGCCGCTTGAGGTACCTCCTCCTCGCCTCGCTGGTGTTCATCTTCATTCAAATCACGGCGGTGTTTGCGTTTCGGGCCACGATTCCAAAGGATGCAACCTTTGCCCGGGACGAGATGGAAACACCGTTTCGCGTCAACTTTCGTCGCTCGCTCCTGCTCTCGGGCATCGTCGCTGCCGGATTGGTCACCCTGTCAACCTTGACGCTGATCTGGACGTGGGACATCATCACCACGGAATGGGACAAGTACGGGTTGTTGTTCATCGCCCTTCCGTTTTCACCGTTGTTGATCCCGGCCTTCATGGTTCGCCGGGAGGAAAACCAGATTCAACGCAGAGACGACACGTACCCTGACTTCATTCGAGCCCTTGGTGGGACGGCTCAAGCCCGGTCGGCTGAACCTTCGGCCACCATCAAGGCGCTGCGAGGCATCGACTTCGGTATGCTTGACAATTCCATTGACCGACTGGAAAAGCGCCTCTCCACTCGAATTGACTCTGACCGGGCATGGGATTACTTCACCGCCGATACGAATTCCGCCGTTATTTCGCGCTACACCCGTATTTACATCGAGGGGTCGCAATCCTCCGGCCAACCCGCAGAAACAGCGGAAATGGTGTCCCGAAGCGTGGGGAACCTGCTTTCACTTCGTAACCGCCGGGCGCTTTCGGCTAACACGATGTGGGGTGTTGCTCTCGGGCTGCTGATTTCCAGCGTGGCCTCGCTCAACGTCACCACCTCCATTGTTCTCCAACTCGGGGAAGCCATCGCTGGTGTGGCCTCCGGATTGACCGACACCGACGTGGGCGCCCTCTCCGAATTTTCCGGTGGTATTGCCTTGCCCGTTATGGAGGACGCCTCTTCGGTTGCCGACAACATCCGGATGTTCAAGATCATCATTTCCTTGCTCATCCTCATGCAAGTGGTGACCGTTTCTTCCATCGCCACCCGTTTGCGCGGCGGGACGAGGACCAGCGCCGTGGGTCAAATGATTCAACTGACGTGGGTCGCGGGTTTGGCTTCGTTGTTCACCGCCATCGTCCTCGACCAGGCGAGCAGCATCTTCAGTGTCTGACGTGCGGGAACATTCATACCCCCGATGGCCCAGTTCACCTCATGCAAGCCCCGTTGCCCCCACCTGCAGCCGCCTCACCGTACCAGCCCCCCGCCGCTGTCATGACCAAGGGGAGCATGTACACCTTCCAGAAGTGGTTGATGATCGGTATCGTCGTGCTCGTCATCTCGGCCATCTTTGCTCAATTTCCGTTGGAATCCTCCGTGCCCAACGTGTCCGACTACGACCTGTTGGACGACAAGGAAAGCCAACAATACCTCGATGACGTCGACAGTTACGAAGGTCAAGTGGCCCTCTTTGGTGCCCTGTCCACGATCCTTCAGACCAGCGCCATCGCCCTTCTCGGCTATGCATTTTTCAGGGAATCGCAAGAGGACGATGACCAGCACGTGGCCGTTCGCATCACGATGATGCTCGCCGGTGTCGTCATGGTGACCAGCATCGTCGGCCGCAGCTTCTCGCTGTTCTGAGCCTCAGCGTTTCATTTCCTCACGGATGCGTTTCTTGGTCGCTGCCCACGAACAGATGGGGCAGGTGGTCAAATCGTGGTAGCGAGCCGGGCAGTATTCCCGGCCGAAAAAGATGATTTGCAGGTGAAGGTCGTTCCATTTTTCCCTTGGAAAGACCGCTTTGAGGTCCTTTTCCGTCTTCTCCACCGTCGTGCCGTTGGACAAGCCCCAACGAGCCGCCAAGCGGTGGATGTGGGTGTCAACAGGAAACGCAGGGACGTCGAAGGCCTGGGCCATGACCACCGAGGCCGTTTTGTGGCCCACGCCCGGGAGCGCTTCAAGGGCCTCAAACGAAGCGGGGACTTCACCACCGTGGCGGTCAACCAGCATCTCTGAAAGTCGCTTGATGTTCTTCGCTTTGGTGGGTGCGAGGCCGACCTGTCGGATGTCGGCCAGGATGGTTTCAACCTCCAGTTTCGCCATGGCAGCAGCAGAACTGGCTTTTGCAAACAGGGCTGGGGTCACTTCGTTGACTTTCAGGTCGGTCGTTTGAGCGCTCATCAACACGGCGACCAGGAGCTCAAAGGCGTTGGTGTGGTCGAGTGGAATCGGGATGACCGGGTAGAGTTCCTGCAGTTGACCGGCGATGATGTCGGCTTTGTCCTGGCGCTTCACGGCACCACTCACCCTTCGTAGGTTGCGCTGTACTCTTCGCCCGTCTGCCACCCGAAGAACAGGCCCATGACGATGGAGATGAACGGAATGCCGTTGCAGATGAGGGTCTCCCAGGGTTCAGCTTCGGGTTTGCCTGCGACGTACCAGACGATGAGGGCGAGCAACAGACCGGGGAAGATCATCATGCTGCCCATGATCACGGTTCGAAGGGTGCGCATGGGTTAAGGGAGGGCTTGGGAGTCAAGAAGGTGTGCTTTCCCCTCACAGCGTCATGCGCTGCGCGAGTTCTGCTCCTGACAGCGAATTGAGGGTGTCCGCCGGTTCAATCCATCCCTTTCGGGCCGTCATCACGCCGTAAGCGATGTCGCTCAACCCGCGAACGGAGTGGGCGTCGGGGTTGATGGCCACGGGCACGCCCAAGCCTTTGGCGTGTTTGCACAGACGCCAATCCAGGTCCAGTCGGTAAGGGCTGGCGTTGAGTTCAATGGCCTTGAGTCGTCCTTCCTCGTTGTGTTCTGCCATGTGCTCGAGCACGGCAAACAAGTCCACTTCGTAGCCTTCCCGGCCCTGAAGGATTCGCCCGGTCGGGTGGCCCAAAACGGTGGTGGCGGGATGGTCGATGACCCGCATCAACTCCTCGGTGTTCTCCAGTTCGTCACGCCCCCGCCACTTGGTCATGGCGTGAACGCTGGCCACGACGTAGTCGAGTTCAGCAAGCACGTCGTCCGGGTGGTCGAGTTTTCCGCCTTCGAGGACGTCCGATTCAACGCCGTGGAACAACCGGAAGTCGGTGCCTTCGTCGGCCCACGATGCGTTGTAGGCCTTGATGGTTCGACCCTGCTCCAGCAAATCTTCGGCACTGGCGCCGTTGGCGATCTTGAGGGTGGGCGAATGGTCGGCGATGCCCAACCAGTTCCAACCCATTTTCCGAGCCGTGTCGGCCATCACTTCGAGGCTGGCTTCGCCGTCGGACAGCGTCGTGTGGTTGTGGAGGGCGCCCTTGATGTGGGCGGTTTCGATGAGGTGGGGCAGGGTCCCGTCGTGAGCGGCCTGCACCTCACCCATGTCTTCGCGCAGTTCCGGCGGAACATAGGCCAGGTCGAGGTGGGCGTAGATGGCCGCCTCGTCCGAGGCAGCGAGGGAGAACGCTGCCGCTTCCATGCCCTTGAGTTCGCCTGCCTTGGCCTCGGGGATGAGCCCGAATTCGTTGAGACGAAGGCCGCGGTCGATGGCGCGCTGGCGCATCGCGATGTTGTGCTCCTTGCTGCCCGTGAAGTAGGCCAGCGTGAACGGTTCCACGTGCGGAGGGACGATTCGGACCTGAGCGTCGATGGTGCCCCCGGCTTCCAACTGTTCGTAGTCGTCGCCGCCGATGGCGTCCAGAACGTTGGCGTCGATGTGGCCAACCGTGAACGAGTCGTCGAAGATGCTGGTGTCGAGGATGAGGCTGATCTTCGAGTCCCCTGCGCCTTTGACGTCAGCAATCCCGGGAAGGTTGAGGATGGCGTTGGCCACCGATTCATGGTTTTCCTTGTCCACCGCCACCACCACGTCGAGGTCGCCAATGGTGTCTTTTCGACGTCGAGCACTTCCCGCAAGCGTCGCCCGGTGCACGCCGTCCAGCGTTGCGATTTTTCGCTGGAACGCTTCACCGTACCGCAGACCGATGTCCAATCGTCGGCGAGCCCTGAACCTCGAAAGGAGTTCGATGCCGTCCAGCATACGCTGTTGAGATTTGGCTCCAAAGCCCTTCATCGGAGCGATTTGGTTGTTCAGAGCGGCCTCTTTGAGGCTCGCCACCGAATCCACACCGAGTTCGTCCGCCATCAGTTTGATTCGTTTGGGCCCCAACCCCGGGATGCCCAGCATTTCGATGAGACCGGGGGGCGTGCTCGTGTGAAGGTTCACCCAGTCCTCGGGCCAACGACCCTCGGTCATCGCTTGGGTGAGGGCGCTGCCCAAGCCTTTCCCAATCCCTTTCATGTTGAAGATTTCACCGCTGGCGACCAATTCACCGAGGTCTTCGGTCAGGCTACCGAGCATGCGGCTGGCGTTTTGGTAGGATCGGACACGAAACACGTTGGCGCCTTGGAGTTCCAACAGCACCGCCACCTGATGCAGCACGTTTGCCACTTGGTTGCGTGAAAAGAACGGCGGTCCGTTGGGCCGTGGTTTCGGGAGTGCAAAGGAGCCGCCTGCCATGCCCGTCAGAGGCGAGGGACCCTACACAAAGGTTCGCTCGGGCCCCCATGTTCAAGAATGCGGGAGGGTTGGCGAGACCATGGTCGATGCAACGTCGGTTGAACTGCTGGCTGAAGTGTTGTGCGCCAGCTCCGCCGTCTTGTTCACGTTCATCGCGACACTTTCCCGGTCGCCTCAAGCCGAGGCGGTGGCTCAGAACGTCATCTTCCTGCTCCTCATCGCGGCAGCGGGCGTGCTGTGGTGGTTGCCGAGCCTCGGCGGTGAACTGTGGGGCTCCGACTACCTTCCTCGCCCTCTCGCTTTGTTTTGCATCATCCTCGCCATCTCCGCCAGGATGAACATCAAGGGCGAGAACGTCTCGTTTGGCGCCAACCCTCACAGCATCGGACGGATGCGGGAAGAGGAATGAACCCCCTCCGAGACCAGCACGGCAGAAGCCCGGTTTGCATCCGTGCTGACGGAGCAAATTCTATGCGTGGTCAGTCGGACCAACAAGCATGGGCGATGTGGGGCCGATAGTTCCCTATTACATCCGAACCATCCGTTCCATTGACCTGTCGACGGGCAACGTCCTCGGCATGAACTACATCTACGGCTTCCTTTCCATCATCACCTTTGTCTTTCTCATCGCTCTTGCGTTGCTTATCATCCGGGCCCGACCGAAGAACCCGGAAAATCGATTCATGTTCGTTTTGCTCCTCGCTGAGGCGTATCGGGTGATGGCCAACTGGTACAACAGTTATCCGTTCGACGGATCGGAGGCCTTCCTCGGCTACATTTCGAACTATCGAGTGGGTTGGTACTTCTGTTCAATCATGTGCATCATGATGTACATTTCAACCGTCTCGTTCTACCCCCCAAAAAAACTGGAATTCATGGCGAACCCCGCCATCAAAAACAACCTCTGGTGGTTTCTCCCGCTCGTTGCAGGCGTCATCATCACGGCGCTCGTGTCGGTCAACGGTGTGGTTGGAACGGTGGGTGGCGTTCATTACGTTGAGTGTCCTGCCGGTTCCGAAGGACAGGACGCTTACATTCTGAGCTACAAAGAATCTGAACCCATCACGGGAACATGCGGTGGCGCAGGCGACACCGATTACGTACCGAATTCCTTTTTCATCCCCGCAAGTTCCAGCATCGGGAAACTCCTGCTGGTCACGCCCGTGTTTTCAGCAACGATTGCCATGTTGTTCATGCGGGCGGGTTGGAAGCGGTTCAAGGACGACCCCGACCGTCAAAACGAGGCGATGGAAGCACGTTCTCTGTTCCTCGGTTTTGCAGGCAAGGCCTTCATCAAGGGAACGATGGTCTTCTGCATCGTCGCCATGGTGATTCGATTTGGAGACTTCAACCTCGCTGACGTAACCTCGATCATCGACACGGAAGGCGAGGGCGTCGTCTTCCTCTACCTGCTCCTGTTCTACGGATTTTTGTACAGCATTTTACTCACCGGTGTCTTGGAAGGATTCATGTTCACGTATGCCATTCTCAAAAACGAAATTCTGGGCATTGATGAGCAACTGCGGCGAACCTTCAGTGCGGCGCTTTTCGCGACGGGGGGTGGCATTGCGCTCTTGGTGACCTCCGAGGTGATTGAGGGCTTCGTTCCGGGCGGAGGTTTGGCGGCGGGTCTCATCGTTGGTGCGCCGCTGGTGGTTCTTCGCAAGCCGATCTTCAACGCCATCCAGAACTTTTCCTCCGTCTTGATGCCCGAGGCCTTTACCCCCTCGGAGAAAAGCTACCTCGAAGCCTACGAAATCGCCATGGAAGACCGCATCATCACGGCTGAGGAGCGGAAGTTCCTGCACTTGCAGGCGAAGACCTTGGGTTTGGACGAATCACAGGTTGCTGATTTGGAAGCTTGGTACGACAAGCAACTGGTTGACGAAGAGGAATGATCAGACGATTTCGCCTTGAGGTTCACCGGATTCATCCCCGTCCTTCGGGCCTTCTTCGGCTTCCTTGGCCATTTTTTGGTCGATGAAGGTGCGCATGTATTCTGGGAGTTCACCGTTGACAAAGATGACATCGTTGACGTGGTCCAACTTCTTGAGCGAGTAATAGATCTGCATTGCCGTCATGGGGGTCGACGAACATCCGTTGCAGCCGCCGTCGAGCGAGAGCATGATGTTGCCGTCGGAGGTGTCGATGACATTGACGACGCCATCGTGCGCGTCCAGCACTTCCTGAACGGGTCCGATCTCAGCGAGGATTTCCTCGGCTGTGATGCTCATGACCCCAACCAGCGGTTCCTCCTCTTTGAACGATTGCCCCCGTTTGCACAGCGCTTGCCGGTGTGTTCGTGCCCCGCCAAAAACACCAAGCGAGGGTTATTTCCGGTGGGAACGGCTTATGAAGGGTTCCCAAGTGGCCGGAGCAACAGGTGATATTGATGATGGAAAACATTGCCATGATTTCAGCAGGCGCAGCCGCCCTTGGTTTGGTGATTGCGTTCGTGCTCTACCAGCAAGTGAACAAAGTGAAGATCGACAACGACGTGGTCGCCGACATCACGGACGAGATTCAGAAGGGTGCCATGGCGTTCCTCTTTGCTGAATACCGTGTGCTTGCCATCTTCTGTGTGGCCGTCGGTGGATTGCTGTTCGTCATCAACGACGCCAACACGGCCATCGCTTTCTTCCTCGGTGCCATCGCTTCGGTCCTCGCCGGGTTCTCCGGCATGCGGGCTGCTACCTCTGCCAACGGTCGAACCGCCATGGCTGCCAAGTCCGAGGGACGAGCAGGTGCATTGGCCGTGTCCTACAACGGCGGGGCCGTCATGGGTCTGTCCGTCGGTGGTCTCGGTCTCCTTGGCATCTCCCTCGTCGCCCTTTGGCTTGACGCGGAGGGTGGTGCAGACCTTTCTGCAGCAGCTGGTTTCGGGATGGGAGCCTCCTCCATTGCCCTGTTCGCTCGTGTCGGCGGCGGCATCTACACCAAGGCTGCAGACGTCGGTGCCGACCTCGTCGGCAAGGTCGAGGCCGGTATTCCGGAAGACGACCCCCGCAATCCCGGTGTTATCGCTGACAACGTCGGCGACAACGTCGGTGACGTGGCCGGTATGGGTGCGGACATCTTCGAGTCCTTCGTCGGATCCATCATCGCGGCGATGATCATCGCCAGCACCTCAGATGGCTGGGACGTTGACTATGTGATGATGCCCATCCTCCTCGGCTTCATCGGCTACATCGCTTCCATTGTCGGTGTGTTCTCCATGGCCATCCTCAAGAACGGCGACGACCCTGCCGTTGCCCTGCGCAACACCACGTTCATCGGTGCCGGTTTGTTCTGGCTCGGTGGGTACGGTGCCATCCAAAGCGGTCTCATCGGTGTCGAAATGGGCATCATGCACTCCGTGGTGCTCGGTAGCATCGTCGGCATTCTCATCGGTCTNGTGACCGAGTANTACACGGGCATTGAGCCCGTGATGGGTGTGAAGACCAAGGCCATCCCTCACATCGGTGAGATGTCCAAGACCGGTCCTGCCACCAACGCCATCGCCGGTCTGTCCGTCGGTATGATGTCGACCTTCGTTCCCGTCGTGCTCATCGCCTTGGGTATCCTCGGTGCCAACAAANTGGGCGGGGACACCTACGGCCTCTACTGCATCGCCATGGCCGCCATGGGCATGCTGGCCACGGTTGGTGTCACCATGACGGTTGACGCCTACGGTCCTGTTGCTGACAACGCCGGAGGCATCGCTGAGATGAGCGCCCTTGGCGACGATGTCCGTGCCATCACCGACGAACTNGACTCCATCGGCAACACCACCGCTGCCGTTGGCAAGGGATTCGCCATTGGTTCGGCCGCACTGACCGCTCTTGCTCTGTTNGCAGCCTACACCTCGGCCATCGGCGCCGACAACCTGAACCTTGAGTTGACCAACCCCATGGTCGTCATCGGTCTGCTGATCGGTGGCGGTTTGCCCTTCGTTGTGGCGGCCATGACCATGACTTCCGTTGGCAAGGCTGCTGGCGACATGGTGGTTGAAATCCGCCGCCAGTTCAGGGAAATCCCCGGTCTCCTCGAAGGCAAGGAAGGCGTGAANCCCGANTCGCAAACCTGTGTTGANATCTCCACCAAGGCCGCCCTNCGTGAAATGGTTGGCCCCGGTGTGGTGGCCGTTGTNGCTCCCGTGCTCGTTGGCTTTGTTCTTGGATACGACGCTCTTGGCGGCTTGTTGGCTGGTTCCTTGGTTTCCGGTGTGTTGATGGCCCTGTTCATGGCCAACGCCGGTGGTGCCTGGGACAACGCCAAGAAGGCCATTGAACAAGATCACATCCCCGGTGCCAAGAAGGGCGACGAGGCTCACGACGCTGCCGTCATCGGCGACACCATCGGCGACCCGTTCAAGGACACCTCCGGCCCTTCGTTGAACATTCTGATCAAACTCATGTCCATTGTGGCCGTCGTCCTCGCCGGTGCCAACGTGATGAACCAGAACGGTGTGCTCTGAGTAACACATCGGCAGGATTCTCAACCATAGGTTGAGCCTCCCCCGAGCGTTAGCCTTTCAAAGAGAGGGCGTGAGCGTCAACCATGCGAAGCATGGGACTCATGGTGTGGCTCATGCTTTCGCTGAGTCTTGCTGGATGTTTGGAAGGACCCACGGTCAACTCCGACAACCGAGGCGATACGACCGAGGACGAACTTCGTCTTCCGTCGTGGAGCGTCGGCGACCAGTGGCTCTACACNTTCATCACCCCGCAGTTTGGTGAGGACAGCGCCCGGCTGGTCGTGGCCGAGGTGAACAACGAAACCGGGCTCTACCGCNTGGGCATCTCCAGCGAACGGGAAGCGCAGCGGCATGCCGTCATCAATCACAACCCCTTCCTCGGTCGAATGACCATGGACGGTCTCTCGGTTTACGAGCAGGGCGAGGCCCAGCCCGTGTTCAATTTCCCCTGGAACGAGGGCGATTCGTGGACCTTCACGTTGCTCGGTCAGCAGTGGACCGCCATGACGGCGTCCATCTACAATGGCGTCGTGGACGTCGTGGCCGACTCCTCCGAGGGGCACCGCCTAACCTACGCCTTCAGCGGGCGCGTGGGCTTCCTTGACTCGATGGTTTGGACGGACGGTGAGGGCGTTGAACAACTTCGAATGGAACTCACCCAAACCAGGGTCGGCTACACCGGCGACGTCTACTTCTATCAGGCACGCGACCTCCTCGACAGCACCTACGAGGAGAACGAGAACGACATCTACGATTCGTTCTTTGACAGCGGCCATCCAGACGGCGAAGACTGGGACGTCTTGGTGTGGTACCTCGACGTGAACATTGCACAGGGTGGATCGGGGACGCTGTCGATGAAAGACCACCAAGGCGCTTCACCGCTGACCCGTGCATGGGGCTCGGGTGCCTCGGAAAAGGGCGCTATCGGAACCATCCCGTCCCTCACCGGTGATTATTCTCTCACCATCACCCTGCGCGGTGCATCCTCGGAGCTTCACCTCAAGGTGGCCGGCGGCATCATCACGCAGTGGACGTTGTGAGGTGTTTTCTTGCCCACCCTCATCATGATGCACGGCATGACGGGCGACGCCTCAATGATGCGTCCGTTTGCCGAAAAGATCCTGCCGGACGGCTGGACCTTGCTGGTCCCGGAAGCCCGATTCGCGCATCCTACCCGGGGCCGAACGTGGTGGCGATACGAGGATTTTGACGCGGATGTCACCCGGCGCATGTCGCTGTCGCGAAAGGAACTGATGGACGTCGATTCAAGCCTGTCCCAACTTGAGAAACTCATCGCAGAGGAGGCGCCCATGGGGCCGCTGGTGGTGGGCGGCTTCTCTCAGGGCGGCGCCATGGCTCAGGAATTGCTTCAACTTCCGGTCGCTGACCGAATTCAAGGCGTGGTTTGCATGGGGACGCGCTTGGTGCGCCCCATGGAATTGCGTCTTCGATTGAGTGAACTCGAACCCAAACGGTTGTTTTGGATGCACGGCGAGAAAGACGTCCGGGTACCCATTGAAGACGGTTGGGCGATCGCCCACTTGTTTGAGTCAGCGGGTTGGGCCGTGGAACTGATCGAGCATCCAAAAGGGCACATGATTCCAATTGAGCATCATCCGGCGCTGCGGGAATGGCTCACGACCTTTTCTTGAGGTAGCGGTTGGTCTCGTCGAACCCACCGATGAACATCGGCTGTTCTTCGCGAAGGTCAAACACGACCGGAACGGTGCGGTGCCCCGTCACCTGAACCACGGCCATGCGCATACCGTCGTGCTCGTCGAAGTTGTACTCGGTGTAGCTCAATTCCTTGCGGTCGAGCAGGTTTTTCAGAGCACGGCAGTAGCCGCAAAAATGTCCCGTGTAGATGAGGAAATCCGTTCCGCTTGCCTTAGCGTGTTCGAGCACCATCGCTTCAGACATGATGGGAGGTTGGTTGAGTCTCCTATAACGCCTTGTCCACCGTGTGGGGTGCCGAACGACGGTTTGGATAACTTCAATTATCGGCCGGGAGGAATGTGGAACATGCCCACAATGGCTTGCATTGATTGCGGGGCCGTCCTCATCGAGGCCCCGTCATGGCAGGCCATGCTCGTGAAGATGATGCCGCACTACCTCGAAGCGCACCACGACGTCATCTCAGGGCACTCGGACCATCCAAAAGGCGCTTGGATGGAGCGGTTCATGGCGGCGTACGAGGCTGCAGAACACTCGGTTGAATGAGTCAAGGTGGTCCGTTTTGTTGCTGCTGGCTGGATACGGCCAATCATAAACCGAAAGGCGGCATGGGGTGTTCATGGCGAACCTGGTGTTCATTCACGCATCAGACGGGAGCAACGCTGCCCTGGCGGGTGAAGTTGAGGTGCACGCTCGTGCCATGGGCCACTCGGTCGAGCACGTTTCGCTCAATGCCTTCGATTTCCCCGTCTACACCGTGGCGAGGGAGAAGGCAACCCCCGTACTTGATGGCCTCAGCGATTTGATCGCCGTGCTTGAACGCGGTGATGCTTGGTTCGTGTTTGCGCCCGAGTACAACGGCTCATACCCGCCCGTCCTCAACAACGCCATTGCGTGGCTGAGCCGTGAAGGTGATGATTTCCGCCGTTTGTTCCGTGACCGCCGTGTGGCCCTCGGCACGCATTCAGGGGGCGGTGGACAGCATGTCATCATGGCCATGCGCATGCAATTCTCGTTCCTTGGATGCGTCGTGGTTGGGCGGTCGCTGGTGGTGAACAAGAAAAAGCCCGCCAACCCGGAAACCATTGACGCCATGTTGAACGCCATGACCACGAGGTGAACCCATGAATCGAAGCATCAAATCCATCGTCCCAACCCATACCGTTCTCGAAGGTGGCGGCTTCAAGGTCCGCCGTCCAGCCGCCATGGGCCGCCTCATGAGCCCCTTCCTTCTCCTTGACGAGATGGGTCCGGTGGACTATGGGCCGGGTGAAGCCGTCGGTGCTCCCGACCATCCACACCGTGGATTTGAGACCGTCACCTACCTGCTGGCAGGTGGCATGAAGCACGCCGATTCTGCAGGAAACAGCGGCGACTTGAACCCGGGTGACGTACAGTGGATGACGGCCGGTCGCGGCGTGATTCATTCTGAACTTCCTCAAGACCACATGATGGCAAACGGTGGCTTGATGCACGGCTTCCAAATTTGGGTGAACCTGCCGGCCAAGGACAAGATGATGGCGCCTCGCTA
>PBOE01000012.1 GCA_002725275.1 Methanobacteriota archaeon | reverse complement strand
CTTGCGTACGTCATGGACGGACTCAAGGAAGAGCGCGAGCGTGGTATNACCATCGACGTCGCTCACAAGGAGTTCTTCACCCCTGACTACTACTGGACCATCATCGATGCTCCAGGCCACCGCGACTTCGTCAAGAACATGATCACCGGTGCTTCCCAAGCCGACACCGCCGTTCTGCTCTGCGCTGCCAACGACGGTGTCAACGCCCAGACCAAGGAGCACGCTTTCTTGGCCAAGGTGTTGGGTGTCAAGGGCCTCATCGTCCACGTCAACAAAATGGACATCTCCGGTGTCGACTGGGCCGAAGAGAAGTACAAGGCCGCCTGCGCTGAGGTCTCTGGCCTCCTCAAGATGGCTGGCTTCAAGCCCGACGACGTCCCCATGATTCCTGCCTCGTCCCTCAACGGCGACAACGTGTACAACAAGTCGGACAAGTGCCCCTGGTACAACGGCCCAACCCTCTTCGAGGCCATCAACGCCACGCCCATGCCCGACAAGCCATCCGACAAGCCTCTCCGCTTGCCCATTCAGGATGTCTACAAGATCTCCGGTATCGGTACCGTGCCCGTCGGCAAGATTGAAACCGGTGTCCTCAACGTCGGCAAGAACGTGGTCTTCAACCCCTCTGCCAAGGGCGGTGAAGTGAAGTCCATTGAGATGCACCACACCATGGTTGACAAGGCCGAGCCCGGCGACAACGTCGGTTTCAACGTCCGTGGCCTCGCCGCCACCGACATCCGCCGTGGCGACGTTGCAGGCTACTCTGACAACGAGCCGACCTTCGTTCGCCACGACGAGACCTTCGTGGGACAAATCCAGCTCATGGACATCCCCAAGGCTGTTTCCGTTGGCTACACCCCTGTGTTCCACGCTCACACCGCTCAGGTCGCTGTGAAGTTCATGGAACTCTTGGAGAAGACCAACAAGTCCGGCAAGGAAGCCAACCCTTCCTTCCTCAAGACCGGTGACGCCTGTCTCATCCGCTTCCAGCCAACCAAGCCCATGGCCATCGAGCAGATGGACACCTTCCCCGAGCTTTCCCGCTTCGCCATTCGCGACATGGGCAAGACCGTGGCCGCTGGTGTTTGCNTGAAGATCGAGAAGAAGTGAGTTCGCTCACAAGACGATTGATGCGAGGAGTGAATTGAATGGTTGCCGTGACCGTCATCAAGTTGACCGGTGAGAACCACAAGGACATCGATGACGTTGCCAGCCAAATCAAGACCATCTGCGACAGCGGTGGCATCAACCTCCGTGGTCCAATCCCTCTGCCCACACGCCGACTGGTGGTGCCCGTTCGAAAGGCTCCCGACGGCGAAGGCAGCGAGACCTACGACCACTGGGAGATGCGCATCCACAAGCGATTGCTCGAGATGGACATCTCGACCACAAAGGACCAAACTGCGCTGCGCTCGGTGACCAAGATTCCCATTCCTGACACCGTCAGCATCGAAATCTCGATGAGAAACATCAACTGAACACGGTTGATTCAGGGCCTTGGTACCACGTTCGACAGGAACAGCGTAGCCTATACCGATTGTCTGCAATGCAGCATTCCGACCGGTTCGTTGCTCGTCCGGCTCAGAGTTCCGCCCGCTCGGCTACGCCCGCATCGGTGAGCCACGCCGCTGTTTCCTCGTCCAGGAAATGAACGTCGCCCGCTTCGAGCACCAACGGTTGACCGCTGGTGTCCATGACGGGCTCCGGCATCGTTTCGAGAATACGAACACGTACGTTGCCTCCTTCCGCGTGCGGCGCCTCGCTCACAAGGGGCTCTGGCTCGGACTCGAGCACCGGCTCGTCTTCGATTTGATCAAGCGGCTCTTTGGAGGGCGCCAATTCCATGGCCGCCCCGTGTTTCATCGTTGGCGTTGAATCGGGCATCGCTGGCTTGGAACCGGCGACCGGCGTGTCCACCGCTGAAGGTTGGTCCGCCATGTCAGCCAGAAGGTAGGCTTCTTCATCCACCCACGGGGCATCGTCCATCCACCGCTCTTCCGCGTCGTCTTCGGTTGCTGGGAGCGGCTCCAAGTTGTCTTCAAAGGCCAAATCCGGCGGCGGTCCGGAGGTGAGCGTTCCTTCGCCGACGAACGCGTCCAACTGCATCGTTCCCGGCGCGTGCGTGCGGGGTTGAGTCATGATTTCGCCGAGCAAACCCTGCTGCATTCCCTGCCAGTCAATTTCCTTCTTGAAACGGTCCACATTGAGCTGCAAGGCGTGATAGAACGCTTTCTCCGCCGGATCGTGCCGTTGCCAATCCAAGGATGGCAACTCCTGACCCATGCCGGGGTTCACGCCGCTGCGCAACGCTTGGCTTGCAGCGTGTTGCATCATGGCCACCATTCGTTTTCTNGCGAGTTCAGAGGCGATGCGCCGAATGTTCGTCTGTCGCTTTTGCAGGTTTTGCAGGCGCATGTCAATCGAGCCTTTTCGCACCATGGCTTGAATCTCTAAATCCAGACTCGAGAGAAGGGCGCGAACCATTTCCCAGAAGTCTTGTCGAGGGAGCGGGACAGGCACGTGGCGCGGCAGTTGCTGGCGGTGCGTGGTGAACAACTGCTCTTCGATCTCTTGGGCTTGTGCGCCGTCGAGATCCCGAACAGGGGTCATGAAGTGGACGTGCAAGTGACGGGATTTGAATCCTCTTCCGCCCGTGACTCGCACCCGCTTGTCATGACGCAAGCATGACACCCCTTCATATCCTTCAACCCCACCTCGCGAAGCGAGGTGTTTTCCCATGACCGTCGCCACCGAGAAGGCCCGCCATCGCACGACGTGTGCGACGGCCCTCGGGATGGTCGCTCTCATGTTGCTCGTGGTGGCCGTTCCGTTGGTCAAGCCGCTCGAGATCGCTCCGTCGGCGGTTGCTCGGTCAACCTACTACACGCCGACCAACGGGGAAGAGGGCGTAAACGCCACCAGCACGGGGGTGTTGAGCATCCCCTACAATCGGACGTTTTCCGGTGGCCAGGCTGACATCACCCCGATGTGGGCCGAAGCGGCGGACACCGCTGCTCGGTTTGGCGTTGACACCAACGCCGGATGGAACGGCACCCATCAAGGCACTCAAGGCCTGGGTCATGGCGGGCAACTCAGCCTCGCCACACAATCGACCCTGGCCACCCTCACCGACTTTGAGACCCTCATCGAGACCCTGCCCGATTGGGTCGGCCAAGGCCCCAATCACAACGCTTGGAACGTGGTTCCTCTGAACGCTTCGGCCGCTCAAGCCGGTGAACCCGTCGCACCAACCCACGGTCAGCGGGTGCTGGCAACGCAAGCCCTCGGCGGCCTCCAAGCCAACATGAGCGGCTGCCTGGCTTCGCCAGCTGAACCCGTACCCGCCTTCGTCAACCAGTACAACCTGACCGTCGACCACTGGTTGTCCTTCATGGACGACGACGCCGCTTGGGTTGAGGGGCGAATCGCCGGCGGAGGCTGGCAGGTGCTCACGCCGACCGGTGGCTACGGCAACAGCACGAATCTGCCCGGCGTCCCCACCCTTGCCTGGGCGGGTAATTCATCGGCTTGGCAACAAGCGCATTTCCAGTTGGACAGCACGGTCCAAACCTCCCCGACCCTTGAGGTGAGGTTCTGTTTCCAGACCTCGACCACGCAAGGGTTGCGGCACGGCTGGTTCTTGGACAACTTCACCCTCGCCAATCAGGGCGACGTCGCCGGGGCGTGGTTTCACGGGAACATGTCCGGGGACTACGCCAACAACGCCGACGGGCGTCTTTACCTCCCCGCCAACCTCTCGCGCTTTACCGGGCCAATGAAGGTGGAGTTTTGGGCCAATTGGGACCTCGAGGGCTCTTTTTCAGACAACTTGCTCGTCTACGTCAGCGTGAACAACGGTACGACATGGGCGCCGGTGTCGGGTATTCCGGGCATGCCTGGGAACGGGTTTGCGCATCAGGGGACGTACTACACCGACGAATCCCTGGGTTGGATTCCCATCTCCTACAACGTCCCGAGCGGGGTATCGGGCCACGCCAATGCGGCAAACGTTCTGTTCCAATTTCAGGTGGTGACCAACCACCAAAACGGGTACGGAGGTTTCGCCTCATCGGGCTGGGAAGGCGTCGCCATCGATGACGTGTCCATTGTTCACCGCCCCGGCACGGCCAGCGAAGAGCGAATGCACGTCGCCAATTTTTCATCCAACACGACCAACCAAGCGGGCGATGCTCGAGGGTGGCTCGACCCGTCCACCGCGCTCATCAACGAATGGGCGTGGACCACCGATTTCGGGATGAACCCTGCCTCGACCACCCTTCATTCGTTTGAGAACTCGATGACAACCCCACCCGGCTGGACCATCGAAGGGACGTGGCCCGACGGTTGGGAGGTCGGCCCCACCCGTTCCTCCTCCGGCTGGGGCCCGGGCGTGTTCCATTCTGGTGACAACGGCGCGGCGATCAACCTCACGACGAAGTACACCAACAACGTCTACACCCACCTCATCACCGAGGAGTACACGATTCCCAACAACGCCACGGCCAGGTTGTCGTTCCGCTCGTGGGTGTGCACAGAATTCAACTGGGACGGTGGAGGAGTGGCCATCTCCACCGATGGCGGTCAGCAATGGTGGTGGCTTCCTCCTCAACTCGACGGCTTTCACGACCAAATCTCAACGGTGAACACCAATTCACCGTTCTTCGGTCGGGGCATCATCGACGGCTCAGGGGTTCCAAACGGCTGCGGCTCCTCCATCCAACGAGATTTTGAACTCAAAACCTACGACCTCTCCAACCTCTCCGGCCAGTCCATCAAAGCCCGGTTTTCCTTTTTCTCTGACACCTACGTGGAGGCCGACGGGTGGTACATTGACGACGCCGGGGTGGAGATTGACGTCTTTGAATCGGTAGGCACCTGGGTGTCCCGCTCCATTTCACCCGACCCGTTGTTTGGGTACGGTTGGTTGGACGGTTGGTATGAACAACCCGACGGCACCGGTCTGTTGTTTGACGTGCTGGATGCCAACCTGCAACCCGTGCCCGGGCACACCAACCTCACCTTGCCCGCTTCGTTGGCTTTGGACCCCAAGGAGCACCCCTCGGTCCACGTCCGGGTACGCATGAGCACCAACGATACCTTCACGACGCCCCTGGTTCACAGCCTCAGCCTCGGTCGCACCACCTACATCGGCCCCCATCACGTTTTGAACGACCCTGCCGGCGCGAACAGTGCGGTGCTGGACAGCAACGGGACGCTACATCTGACGAGTCCGCTTTCCATGCCGCTGCAGGCCTTGGCCAGCTGTCCGTTTGATGGCTACCGTATCACCACGGTGGGGGACAACCTGACGTGGGGAACGACCAACGGACAGGTGGTGGCCTCCGCCCATGTTCCAGGCCGACAGGCAACGACCTACCTCAACCACTCGCTGGGAGGGGGCATCGCTCTCACGACCGGGTTCACTCTGCTGGCGAACGGCGGTGAAGCCTTTGTTCGAGCCAAGGCTGAACTGGACTGCGTGACGCCGCCCAGGGCTCCGGATCTTGCCTTGGGGTGGACCAACGTCTCCGTCATGTCATGGCCGCCCGCCAACATGACCGACCATTTCGGTTTGAACACCCGCTGGTCGCACGTGGACCACAACAGCAGCGCCCTCACTTGGGGTCCAGAAGAACAAGCACCGAACGTTCGNATGGTCAACAGCACGCTTCGTTTGTCCTACACGACGCTGGACGCCTTCGGTTNGAGCGGTGCTGGCGGGCCGGGCCCGGTGATGGTCGTCGCCNTCAACAATCACACCACGACNACCGAGGTCAGGGTCGACGGNCAAGTTCACTCGCTGGCCGATGGCTTNAGCGTGCTCCACCATCAAGCNNCTTCNTCCTGCCCNTCGCCGGGNTCAGCCANCGCGCATCCGGTGTTCATGGCCGTTCAGCGCANCTGCANNATGACCGTTGAGGTNGACGGCACAGCCGACGTCAAGGTGCTTCAGTTCATGCACATGCTCCCNGAATCCACCCTTGAGTTGCGGCTCAGCGCANCNGCGCTGAACGCGGCCAAAGCGGCTTCTGCCGGGAGCGATGTCCGTGCCGTCCTCGACGTTCCTCTTCACGTTCACACCGACCACGGTGGCGTTCGTGTCGGTCTCAACGCCACCACGCTGCCCCTGATGACCGAGACCGTGGAGCCTCCGGCCCACGCACGGTGGCTGCCCGGTCAATCCGTGGCGTTCACCACCGTCCACACCCGCTCAAACCCGCTTGATCTCGCCGAAAACGCGCCCAACATCACGGCCGTTTCGTTCTGGCTCGGACCGAGCAATGACGCCAGCGAAGCCGTTATCCATGTCGAACTTGACCGAATTCAGACCGCACCAAGGTTCCGTCAAATGGGCGGCGCCGGTTTAGCGCTGTTCGATGCGGAGGCTTCCGGTGTGTCGTGCATGCTCAACGTCTGCACCGTGGACTGGGCGTTCACGAGCACCTGGCTGTTTGACGACATCGATGACGTTCACGTGCTCACCACGGCCATTGACGAGGGTGGGCTCGCAGTCGGCCCCGAGGTGTACGTTCGAAAAACTGCGTTCAACGAGGTTGAGAACGATCTGGAGGTCGTGGATTTCACCGTGACCGACACCCAACAACGCCGCATCGACGATTGGACCAATTCATTCTGGCCGTTCCACCTCGAAGCAAACGAATCTTTGCTGGCCTCTGGTCGCGTGCGGATGGAGGGCGTCGCTGGTCAATGGGTGGAGGCCGGCGAGGCCGAGGCCACCGTGACCCTACGAGCGGTTCCGCCCAAGAACCTCTCCGGTGGACCCGACGAATGGCCTGGGGAGGCCGTGAAGTGGTCCCGTTCGTGGACGGCGGAAGTGGAGGACGGTGGCCGGTTCACCGTGGCGGTTTCAACACCGTCGGACCACGACGAGGTCCCCAGCAACACCTTCCTCGAACTGACACCTTCCCTCTCGCGACGCGGGCCGATGGACGTGGAGGCGCTCACGAGCGAGGATCGCACCGTCGTTCTCACCCCCACGCGAATTCTCCACGACACCGTTCAACCCTCGGTCGATGCCCTCACCTCGCTGGATTCGGGGCAAGAGGTGGTTGCGGACGGTCACGTTGCCATGTACGGAAAGGACATTGCTCTGCGGCTTCAACTCAGCGACCCGGAAGGGTTGGCAAGCCAACTTGAAGTGTGGACGTGGCTCGAAAGGCTCCACGACGTCAACAACAACGGCATCATGGAAGCCGATGAGTACCGCATGGAAACGGTCACCTTGAACCGTGGCGTCGCAGAACTCGAGGTGGACTTGCCCTTGGTTGCGTCCGAACAGGTGGTCCCCGACGGGGCCAACGCAGGACGAATGAGCGTGGTGCTCAAGGGTGAGGACCTTGCGGGGAACGCGCTGGAGGGCGGCGGAGATTTCGGGGAGAGCACCGACCTCGCCACCGTGAGCGTTCAGCGTCGTGCAGACACCGTCATCGATGTGGACAACATTGGTCTCGACCGGATGGAAGGTCGCTTGCTCGCCGGTCATGAGCATCGTTTCACCTTCACGCTCGGGGACGCCAACGGGATTGAATCCCTCGAGAGCCTGCGTTTGGCCCTGTTCGGTGAAGCCAACGAATCGATGTGTTTCATTCACCATGAGCCCCGATTTGCCGGGCTTGAATACGATGAAGCCTGCTTTTCACAACCGCCGCAGGTCGACGTGCAACAACGACCGTTGCTCACGACCTACGACGTCACCTTTTCCTTCCGGCTTGATTGGAACATGAGTCGTGCGTTGGACGGCACGGTGGGAGTCCCATCGCTCAAGGTGTTTGACGAAGGTCAGGATCTCGGGCTCGGCTTGTATCGCCTCAGCGGCCTGGCATGGACGGCCAGTGACCGGGTTGACTTGCGTTGGGTGGACATCGTCGACACGCAGGCGCCGTTCGGTCAAAACAACGGATCGACCTACTGGTTCCATCGCAACGAAGAGGTGGAGCACCGGGTGGGTCTCTATCACGTTGACACGACCGTTCTTGCGGAGGGTTTCCCGAACACCGGGCACTTCCTGTGGTCGCTCTCGGACGGTGAGCGTTTCGAGACGGGGCGATTCAACCTATCGGGGGATGGAGCGATGACGTTCGTCGTCGCCATGAACGAAAACGTCCTCTACAACGACCACGGGTCGCTCTCCGTCGTTCCTGAAGGATTTGAAGCGCACGCGCTCAACGACCTTGCGTACAACTTGGTGGTGGACGACGTCGCTCCAAAACTGGTCATCGCCCCGGGGATGCTGGAAAATTTTGCCTCCAACGAACTGAACGACGTCCCCATCACCGTGAGCGTCAGCGATGACACCCACATGCCGCTGACAGCCCTCGAGATGACCACCGTGTTCTATCGGATGGGGCAACCCGTTGAGGGTTCACGTCAAACCGTTCAACTCCCGTGGAACGCCACGGTCAACGAATTCACCGTCTATTCGGGTACGGTGGACTTCCTCCCAAACGGCGTCGAATTGACCCGCAGCGACGTGCTCATGGTTTCGTTCAACGCCACGGACCGGTCAGGGCGAGAACTGACCGGTCAAGGCAACCGGTCGGTGCCGCTGTACGTCAGCCTTACCTGGTTTGCTTTCGAACCGGTCATGACCGACCTTTCAGCCAACCCCCGGCGTCCCGTGGTCGGCGAGAACGTTTCGGTTTACGCTCGGGTGGCCAACGACGGCTTGCTGGGCGGCGAATTCCAAATCATCCTTCGCGACGACGAAGGGCGAGCGTTGACCAACGCCACGGCGTACCTCGACACCGGCGAGTGGAAGAATTTTGTTTGGAACGTCGAAGCCTGGAAGGAAGGAAGGTTGGGCTTGAACGTCGAAATCGTTGACCATGGGCCACGCATACCGGTGCCGCTGGCGGACACACAACCTCGTCAGAGCGACGACGCCTCCAGCGGCATGGCTGCCTTGAGCCTCTCAGCGTTGTCCTTGCTGGTGGCTGCCATGGTCCTGTTCATCGTCAGAAATCAACGAGCGCAGCGAGAAGAAGCCTACCATTTGGAACGCATTCGTCGCATTGTTTCACATCGTCGTCCACCGCCCAAACCGTGGGATTTGGTGGACACCCTGCAAGAGGAATAGTCAAGAAGAACAGGCCTCACGGTTGGCACAGAAGCCGGGGTACCCGAGTGGTCAAAGGGGGTGGATTCAAGCTCCTCTGCATATTGCTTCGCAGGTTCGAATCCTGCCCCCGGCATTGAATCCCTTCCAGTNACTNGTTTTCCTCGTTGTTTTTGCCAGTCTCGTTCTGCGAACGGGGGTGTGGTTATAGCACGGCGCGGCTTGGTTNGGCCATGGACCCCACCGAGGTGCAGAGCATCGACCAAGGTGTGTTTGCGTTTCCCAAGCCGACGTTGAGACACGCCTTCGGTTACCTCTTTTCCATCATCGGCGTGGTGGTCGCCTTGGGCTTGTACACGAGCAGTCTGGTGATTCCCGATGTTCCTCGNGTGGAGGAGGCCACCGTTCTGCCTTACCTTTACGAGGACATGGCTGCTTACGAATACGGACCGCTGCAGGACGGTTATGACAGCGACGAATACGCCGATCAAGCCGCCTTTATCTTGGTGCCCCTTGAATTGGTCGAAGGGACCCTGGCCTACGATGAATGTAAGTGGAACGACGACGACGAAGGTGGGGGGAGCTGGGATTATGGTTTCTACATGGAGGACGCCCAACCGCTGACCATGGTGGACGCCGAAGGCACGGTGATTCAAGCGGCGTTTTCCCTGGAAGGGTCGCTCTCTCCAGAAGGTGAAATGGACGACCCTGCGTGCGGCAGTGAATGGTCCCGAACCATCGCAGGCGACGGCATCGGGGGCGACAATTTCCTGTTCAATGCCTTTGTTCTGGTGGAGGAGAATCCGCCTCGCCACCAGCTGCTGTCGGTGAAGGAAATCAGGAACCTCAACAACCCAACCAACGACCCTCAAGAGGTCACGCAGCGGGAAGACCGCGGCCGTTGGGCCTTGCTCAACACCGGTCTCGCCGGCTTGATTTTCATGTACAGCACGTCGCCTCCGCTGCTGGACAGCCTTCGCAAGATTCGCAAGGCCAACCGTTCGGCGGTGAAGGACATCTCCTCGGCGCCCGGCGTGCTCGGTTCAAGCGGACGAATGTTTCCGCACTTTGGACCGAATTTCACGCCGCTGCCCTACGCCGACCGCCCGACTCGCTCTTCCGAAGATGACTGGTTGTTCGGAGCACCTGTGCCCACGAACTTTGATGACCCCTACGCTGGCGACGAAGGGGGGCGTCTCATACGAGAGCATCCCAACAACATCGGGACCCCAAAAGCCGCGTTGATCACCCCTTACAGCCTCGGTGCCGTGGTGTTCGCCACCTCGTTCATTTGGCTTTCAGCCGACCTGAGAGCGAGGGACGGGTCCGACTTTCACACCACGGTTGGGTGGGTGATGACCCTCGTCGTGTCCGTCATCAACCTCCTCTGGTTCCGTAGTGCATGGAAGCAGTTCAAGTTGAACCGGTTGATTCGAGACCTCCCCACGTCGCCCATCCGAAGCGTGGCTGTCGGACAAGCTGAACTCGTCGGTCAAGTCCGACCCTCAATCGCCGGAACGCCGGAAATGTCCGTTGGGGGCCGAACGCACAAGGGCTTGAGCGCTTGGCAGTGGAAGTCGTATCAGTACGTCTGTCGAACCGATTCGGACGGCGACACTCACTGTTCATGGGAGCACCGGGAAACGAGGGAGGGCGGCGTACCGTTCATGATTCACGACGGTTCGGGCGGGATGCTCATCGACCCGGCACTTTGGGCCAAGAAGCCGATTGATTACGGCCCCGTCCTCGACTCTTGGCAGCGAGGCGATTGGAAGTGGAACCTGGTCGGGCTGGGCATCGGCGACCCGGTTTACATCCTGGGTGACTGCGTTCCTCGCGACGCCGACCACCTTCAGAAGTGGGGCAGCGATGAAACGTTGGCTCAAGCGCTGTTGACGATGGTCCCCACGACGGGGACGGGTGACGCCACGGTGTTGCACTACGGGACGGAGATGGACGTGCTGTCAACGAACCGATCCCTGTTTGAGATCTTCATCGTCCCGCTGTTCATTTTCCTTTTTGGCATCTTCATGTTCATCAACTACACCCCCTGAAATCAACAGCGAGCGCCGACGCACTCGTCCTCTCATGCCCCAGTACGTGGGTCTTGCGGTCCTTCCGTACGCTGAATTTCAACGCCGTGGTTCTCGAGGTAGCCCACGCCGTTCTCGCCCATGAACCCACCATCCACGATGACCACGCGCTGAATGCCGGCGTGATGGATGAGTTTGGCGCACATCATGCAGGGTTCACCGGTGACGATGAGCCAGGCGTTGTTGGTCGGCACGCCGTTGGCCGCAGCGTTGCAGATGAGGTTCATCTCGGCGTGGTGACAACCGATTTCGACGCGGGTTCCCGACTCGATGTTCATCGTGTCCCGGAGGCATTCCTCCCCACCGCACAGCCGGCCACCGCCTCGGGGGCCGCCGTTGTAGCCGTCCATCAACACGACGTTCCGCTTCGGGTCCACCAACAGGGCTCCAAAGGTGCGCCGAGGGCAATTGGAGGCTTCGGCGAGGGCAAGGCATTGTTGGATGCGGATGGCCAAGTGCTTGTCCTTCATGCTCTCACCGTCCAGCATGAATCCGCTTCAGCGTTTCAGTCCTTCGCCACGATGGAAAGGGCTTCGTCATCGTCTGCACCGAGGGCCTGAAGGACGTTGCCTGCGAGATAGAGTGAACCGATGCACAACACGTCGGTGAGGGTCGAGGACTGCGCTTCGACCCACGCCACCGCTTCTTGAGGGTTGGCGAACGACGCGCTGATCTGGAGATCGTGCCGAGCGAGCGCGCCCGCGAGTTCCGTGCAAGGCACACCGGGGTAGCGTCCAAATTGAGGTTCGGTGAGCACGATGGCGACGGGTGGGTGGCGGCGACAAAGGTTGACCAGCGGTTCCAGCATGGCGCCCATCTCGGCTTGGGGCGTGCTTCCGAACAACAGGGCCCACGGGTTCTTCCATCGCTCGTCGCGCTGCAGCGCCCGGCACGAAGTTTCCATCCCGCTGGGGTTGTGGGCGCCTTCCAGAAGCCACCGCTGACCTGAACCGGCCCGGACGACTTCGTGCATTCTTCCCGGCCAGTGCAGTCCGCGGAAATTTGGGAACTTCGTCTTCTCCGCGCATGTGAGCGAACCCCAAGCCGCCGCTGCCATTGCTCGGGCCTCATCGAAGTAGTCCGCCTCAGGCTCAATCTCGACCCAGTGGAGCTGGGCGGGTGCAGGCTGTTCACCGATCTCAGGGTTGCCGGCGTCGTCGGCTGCGCGTTGGATGGAGCGACGGGCACTCTGGTCCGCAACGTCCCGGACAAACATCGGTTTCATTGGGCGAGCAATGGCCGCCTTTTCGGCGGCGATGGCCTCCAAGGTCCCGCCCAGAACATCGGTGTGTTCGAGGCTGAGCGAGGTGATGATGGCGAGGTCGGCGGGCACGGCGCGCGTGGCGTCCAATCGACCGCCCAGCCCGGTTTCCAACACGAGCACGTCGGGACGTTGGTCCGCAGCCACGACCAGCGCCACCAGCAAGGTCACTTCGAAGAAGGTCAAGGAGAGCCCGGTGCGTGCGGCCATGGCGTGAACGTCAGCTAGGGCTGCGTCGAAGACAGCGGTCGACACCGGTCGCCCGTCAAGACGAACCCGCTCTTCCACGCGAACGAGATGCGGGGAGGTGAACGAGAGATGGCGGCAACCGATGCGGTGGAGGGCGCTCCCGAGCGCAGCCACGGTCGTGCCCTTGCCGTTGCTGCCCGCCACGTGGACGGTTTCGTAGGTCGGTGCCGGCAGTCCAAGCGCCTCGATGGCTCGGGCCGTGTGCTCGAGGCCCAGCGCCATGCCCCTTTCCTTGGTGGATTCAAGCCACGCTCGTGCGCTCACCGCCTCCACCATGTGGGCGAACGGCCGTCCCTTCTCCATGGCTCTTTTCCTCGAGTGTTCTTCCTACGGAAGAACGCGACGCTGATATGGAAGAGGGGGTTGGCCCCACCATGAGCGATGCTGAGGTCGATGAGGGACGCGAGGTCTCTCAGCGCTTCGCAGACGTCGAGGATGAACTTCGACAGGGCGAAAGCCTCGGCGAACTGATGACTCAACAGTGGCGCGGCATGGCCGGCATGGCCGGGATGTTCGTGGCGACCATTGCGCTCGCCATGTACATCCGCCCCTACTACGACGTGGGGGAACTCCACGCCTTCGGTGCGTCGGGCGCCACCCAGGCCCGCTACGTGTTGATTGAACTCCTTGCCATCTTCGCGTTCACCGCGCTGATCATTTTCCTCGCACGATGGGGCAAGGAGTACATCATCAAGTACGGCATGTATGCGGTCCTCACGTTGGCCATGTTGTACACCATGATCCCGCTCGCCCACATGCTGGTGCTCGACTTTGATACCGAACCCTACGTCGTTCAGTCCTCAGAGGAACGCAACGGCGTGTTCCTCGACACGTGGGGCGAGGACGGATTCCTGCTCTACAACGTCAGCGCAGGGGACTTCAACACCAGCGTGGACATCACGGCCTGGGACGCCTCCAACGAATACGAAGAACCCGTTTGGACGGTCACGCACCCGCATCAACTCAGCGATGCGGCGTCGCCCGTGAGCGTGTCGACCTCAAACGACCAACTCACGTTCGCATCCGGTGCGTATGCGTGGTCCGTCGACATCAACACCGGCGAGTTGACCGAGAGTTATGCTTGCTACACCTGGCAGGACGGAGAACCCACACCGTTGGCCAACATGATCGGCGGTTGCGCCATTGCCGTGTCCACCGAGGATGCAATGTACCTCGCCAACGCTTACGATGATTTGATTCGATACCGGACCTTTGAGGACAGCCCCGGGGTGCTGACCCAAGAAGCACGGTGGCACCTACCTGGCTTCTCCACCGGCAAAGGCGTCGTCAAGAGCGTTCTTCTGGACAGCGACGAGTGGTTCTTGGCCACGGCCGCCCAATCCGCCAGCGTTCTCCTCGAAACCACCTCACCGCCGCTCGACTTTGGCACGGGCGCCGCCACCAACGCCACCTACCTCATGGAACAGGTTCCGGTGAACAACGGCACGTTCACCTCGGTCGACATCGGTTGGTCTCCGTTCATGAATCAAACCATCGAGGAAGCCAGCGCACAGCCCGACACCCGCCACCAACGCCTCATCCTGCTCGGTGAATCCAGCGGGGCCGTCTCCGGTGTGGAGTGGAACGGGAGCGTCAACGGTGAGGCGGCGTATGCGGTCCAGGACCGCATGAACCTTGACGGCCTTGTCGACACCGTCTCTTCGGTCCGCATCACGGACCTCGACGCATCGGGCTACAGCGACCTTCTCATTTCGGGCGACGGTGAAGCGCACTGGCTCTACACCACTTCGCTGGTAAATCGGGCCAGTTTCCCGGTGGCTGAAGACGCCCAAACGGTGTTCTTTGCCCTCGAGGGCGACGAAGCTGACCTGGTCGCTGTCAGCACCGGTGAGGCCGCCGATGCGACGCTGATTGAACGCGGCGAGTTGACCGCCGACATGTTCCCGATTTACGGGCTGCAACTCCTTGCTGGACCCACGATCGCCGGTCTGCTCGCAACGGCCCTGCTGTTGCTCCTGCTCTTCGTTCACAGCGAATGGTACGTGGTGAACACCACGGGCGTGCTCCTCGGTGCGGGTGTTTGCGTGATGCTGGGGGTAACCTTCGTGCCGCCCCTGGCCATCCTGTTCATGATCCTGGCTGCAGTGTACGACTTCTGGGCCGTTTACAAATCGAAGCACATGCTCGACCTTGCTGACACCATGGTGGGCTTGCGCCTCCCGATTCTCTTGGTGGCACCGCAAGACGGCGATTATTCGCTCATTGAAGAGACCGAACGGGCCAAGCGGCCAATCACCGGTGAGCAGCAAACCCAACCCGCCGCCAGACCGACCGGGAAGAAGAAGCGAAGTGAAGCCATGTTCATGGGCTTGGGCGACATCATTTTCCCGGGCATGCTGGTGCTTTCTGCCATTCAATGGTTGGACCCGAGCGCGGCGTTTGAAGTCGCCATGGCCACCTTGGTCGGCTCGCTCGCCGGTTACTTTGCGTTGATGACGTACGTGGCCCGTGGGAAAGCCCAGGCGGGCCTTCCGCTGCTGAACGGTGGGGCGATTCTCGGTTATTTCATCGGCGGCGTGTTGTTCCTCGGCGGCGATATTTTCAGTTTCAACATCTCGTGGTGATCGCTATGCTTGACATGAACATGTTCCGAGAACACGCTGACATCGTCCGTGCCGACCACACCAAGCGAGGCCTGCCCCACGACAACATCGACAAGGTCATCGAACTTGACCTGGCTTGGCGCAACTTGCTTCACGAGACCGACCAGCTTCGACGCGCCAAGAACGAAGCCGCCCGGGGCATCGGGGCGGCCAAAAAAGCCGGAGACCACGCTGCTGCCGAAGCCATCCTCGCTGAGGTGGCGGACCTCGGGGCGAAAATCGCTGAGATGGAAGCCAAAACCAACGAGGCCATGACCGTTCGCGACCGGCTTCGCATGTCCATCCCCAACATCCTCCACGAGGACGTGCCGGTGGGCGCCGACGAGTCGGGCAACACCGTTCATGCTGTGCACGGCACCAAGCCCGCCTTCACCTTTGAGCCACGAACCCACAACGAACTCATCGAGATGAACAAGTGGGTCGACCTCAAGCGTGCTGCCAAAATCACGGGCAGCCGCTTCTACTTCCTCAAAGGCGATTTGGCTCGCCTCGAATTCGCGCTGCAACAGTACGCTGTCAACTTCCTCCGTGAGCGCGCTTACACGTTCGTTCAACCTCCCGTGATGATGAACAGGGAGGCCTACGAAGGCGTCACCGACCTCGGGGACTTTGAGACCGTCATGTACGGCATTGAACCCGACAAGTACTACATGATCGCCACCTCAGAACACCCGCTCACGGCCATGTACATGGACGAGACCATCCCCGAAGAGCAAATGCCGCTGCGCATGGTCGGCGTGTCCCAGTGTTTCCGCCGTGAGGTCGGGAGCCACGGCCAGAGCGACCTCGGTATTTGGCGAGTGCACCAGTTCACCAAAATCGAACAAATCATCATCTCAAAACCCGAAGACTCCTGGGCGCTCCACGAAGAGTTGCTCCAGAACTGCGTTGACTTGTGGAACAGCCTCGGCATTCACTACGAGGTGGTCAACATCTGCACCGGTGATATGGGCACGGTGGCCGCCAAGAAATACGACCTTGAAGCGTGGATTCCCGGCGCCGACCAGTACAAGGAAATCGTGTCGTGTTCCAACTGCACCGACTATCAGGCCAACCGGTTGAGCATCCGATACGGCCAACCCGGCCACCCCAACCAACCCATCGTCCACACCCTCAACTCGACCGCTGTGGCCACCTCTCGTGCTTTGGTGGCCATCATGGAGCAGTACCAACTGGACGACGGGCGTGTCGCTGTGCCTGACGTTCTTCAGCCCTACATGGACGGTCAGACGGTGCTGGAACCCTGCAACTGGGGTTGATTGAGCTCAAAGAACGGCGTTCAGGATTGGTTCGGTTGCACGTCAATGGTGCAGGTGTTGCGGTTGAGCAACCCGTTGAACGGGCAGTAGCCAAACGCGGAGGTCAGGACGCCCCACAACCCAACGAGCAAGAACAGGATTTCGATTTGCACCGACGCGAGGAAATCAACGATGACGACGCACGAACCAAAGACGGCACGGAGCGTACGTTCCCTTCCTCCAACGTTCTTCATTTGCTTCAAATTCCTCGGGTTTCGCACTTAATGGATTGTTTCAAATGTGTAGCGAGACCGTGAATCCTTTGGTTCACGGTTGAGCAACGGCCCTGAACGCGATGATGTCAAGCGTGATGGTGACCTCTTCTTCGTTATCCGCCGTGAACGGCAACGCTTGTGTTTCAACATCGCCAATGCCGTAGCCGTCTGAAAACGGGTTCAGCGTGAACAACGGGACCGTCCCTGCAACTCATCCCGGAACACGACCGAAACGAAGGCTTGGCGTGGGCATGTGCAGTCAAGGCGTGCCGGAGTTGACTTCACCGGATGGGCATTTTTTCGCCTCGGATGCAATGGTCGACCACGGTGGTGATCCGCTTGTCTTTGGTGCCTGCTCGCTTTGCTTCGGCGATCCACTGGAGAACACCATGACGGTAAGAGGCTTCGGCGCTGTCCCACCATGATTTCGCCCGCCCTGCTCGCAACGCAAGGATCAGTGCTTCGGGCTCGGCGAATTCACTCAGTTCAGGCATGGTTAGAAAACCACCTTCCAATATATCAAAGATGGTCTCAAACCCTAAGACAACACCGCTCTTTTGCGGTGGACGGCGCCGTTCCTTGCCCTCACCGACGTCATGCACCAGCCACGGCTGATTCGCTGTATTCGCGGGTGACCACCATGCCGATCAGGGCGCCGAGTGGGGCCACGAACATGGAGATCAGCAAGACGGGAAAGGAGACGTAAATCGGCTTCCCCGTCGCCACCAGGCGCTGCCAGGTCCAGCGGCCCACGAAGAGATCGAACGCCAAGTAGTGAAGCCAGCCGATGAGGATGACCTCTCGCTCGGAGAACATCTCCACCACGATGTCGGGGCTCGGCATGTCGCTTCCCAGCAGCACGAGGATGTCAACGAGGTTCGGAAGCACGGCGAGGCTGTAGGCGGCGGCCAACGGGGCGAGGTAGACCCATTCGTTTCGCATCAGGGCCGCCGTTCGCTCGTGGGTGGGAGCAAACCACATCATCAGCCAGAACGGGAAGATGTAGATGCTGGAAAACCAGAACAAGACGTCGATGAAAGCCACCATGTCACAGGCCACCCGTCTCCATGATGTTCAAGGCTTCCTCCAGCACGGTCGCGTTGGCCCAGTACGTCTTGGACGTCCACACGAGCCGACCTTCGCTGTCCAGCACCTGAAGCGTGGGGGTCACCGGCATCTCAAACGCTCGGTAGAGGCCCACATCGGTCATTTCACCGGATTCAGCGTCGATCACGGTGGTCGACTGTGAAGGGAGCAACAACGGCCAGGGCGTGTAGGTCGAACTGTTGTTGTCGGTGTAGCGCTCACGCACATCGTCCATCGATTCAAACGATGGATAGCGGTGAACGGAAACGATGTTGGTGGTGTTGGAGACATTACCGGCTTGCAGTTCTTCGTTGAGCATGGCCGTCCAGTCGTGACAACCGGCGCAGCCTGCGGCCACCCAAAGCATCAGCACGGGGCCATCAAACGAGTTTCGAAGGTCGTGGGTGGCGCCGTTGTCCACGTCTCGGTCAAAGGTGGGCGCGACGAAGGAAAGCCGTTCGGGGACCGGCGAGAGCACCGCTTCTTCTTCGGTGTCAGCGGCCTCTTCCATGGGCGCAGCCGTGCAGCCGGCGAGCATCATCAACAGCACCATCAGCGAAACGATTTGTTTGGCTCGAATCATGTGTGTTAACCCGCCCGTACCGTATATCAACGCCTGTTCAAAATCCGAAGTTCATGACCCAGTAGATGGCGTCCCACCAGGTGCATTGTATCGAGAGCATGACCGAGCCAGCGACGACCACGTTGGCGCCTTGAAGTCGCCCACGGGCCGGCCAGACGAGCACAGCAAAGCCGACGGACGCCACTCCCGCCATCCAAAGCACGGCCACGATGGCGACCATGCCCAGCGTGGACGGTCCTTCGATGTAGAGACGTGTCAGGTCGATCCACACCAGTGAACACAACAAGAAGGCTGCAAAAAGCACCATGAGGCGCTGAACACCCCGCCCGTCGTCGGTGGCCCACGGCCAGTGCAGGGAAGCCACCTGCGCCTCGGTCCAGGCGAAGAACAATCGGTGAAACATCATCAGATAGCCGGCCGCAGCCACAAACATCCACGGCACGATGAACGATTGCATCGAGGTCGGGACATCGCCCCAGTAAACGCTCGGGTCATCGAACGCCCCCACCCCGCGCCAGTACGACACCAAAATGAGCGGCCCGACCATGTTGGCGAACCAAAAGACCGTGGAGCGCTTCATTCGCTTTCACCCCGTGCTTTGGCCGCCGTGCGCTTGAGGAACGGGCTGTAAAGGGCGGGCAGGATGAGCAGGCTTGAGAGCAAGGCCAGGCTGATGGCCACAACGAACGCCTGACCGAACAGACGCAGCGGCAAAAGCGCAGAGAGGTTGAGCACGGCAAATCCACCCGCTGTGGTCAACGCAGCGCCCGCCATGGCTCGCCCGGTCGTGGCGGAGGATTTGGCCACCCACACCTCAGGGGGAGCGAGCGGTTGATGTTCGGCCTCTTCTTCCAGCCGTGTGGTAAAGTGGACGGCGTAATCAACGCCAAGTCCCAGCGAAAGGGCACCGATGGTGACGGTTTGCGAGTTGATGTTGTAGCCCGTGTAGCCCATGATGCCGTACACCCACACGACGACCATCATGAGCGGAATCCATGACACGACGCCGCGCTGCAGACCTTCCTTCACGTCGTTGCCGTTTCGGACCGTGTGAATGCCCACGAGCATGAACAGGATGACGACGGCCACGATGCCGGTCGACTGGACCGAGGCGGTGGCGACGTCGGACGTTGTCTGGGCGTTGATCAGGGCGCGTCCGCTGAGGCGCAAGGTGTAATCGCCACCGATTTCATCGGACAGCTCGTCCAAGGCCGCCTCGATGCTCTGGGCAAGGTCCACCGTTTCACTCCAGCCGAGGGTGTCGGCCTGGAAGGAGAGCAGGGTTTGTTGGCCGTCTCGCGCCAGCAAACTCTTGGTCGCTTCAATGCCCGTTTCGTTGAGCGTTGACCACGCCAGCAGGGTGTCAAACGCCGCTTCGTCTCCGGTTTCAGCCCCCGCCATGATTTGGTCGAGGACCGGGTCTTGGAGGCGAGCCTGTTCGTACACGTTCCAAACGCCGCTGGGCAAGCCGCTGATATCGTCGCGAGCCGACATCAGTTCGTAGACTTCGGTCCACACCATGGAACCGGTGGCGCTGATAACGTCGCCGTCAATGACCACGTACAGCGGTGAGCGGCTGGTTCCGAATTCGTCGCTGATGAGGAGGAAGTCCTGCACAACGGGCACCGAATCGTCCAGTTGATCTCGTTGCTCAAACGCCACCTCGAGTTGCTGAAAACCTGCGGCCATCGGCACGAGGAGAAGCAGCGCAATCGCGCCCACTTTCAGCGGTTGGGTGGACAACCTGCCCAGTGCTAAAGCCACTGGGCCGACCCCCACCTTGCTCGCCTTCTCCAAGGGCAGTTTCTTGGTTGGGAAGATGAGCATGAGCGCTGGCAGCGCAGAAATGCTGAGGAGGTAGATGAGGAACAACCCGATCGCGATCACGGTGCCAAAGACCTGAAGGAACGCCAACGTGGACAGACGGAAGGAGAGGAAACCGACGATGTCGGTGGTGATGGCGATCATCAGNGCANTGGANGTCAGGACCGTTCCTTGCCGGATGGCGCGCTGGCGAGAGGTTTTGTCAAAATCCCGTAGCGTGATGCGACCCTGTGGATTTCGTTGTTCTTCTTCTTTCANTTCCTCACGAACCCTGAGNACGACGTGGAGACCGTAGTCAACNCCAATCGCCAGCAGCAGCACGGGGATGGAATTCATGGCTGCGTTGAACGTCATGTTCACNCCGGCAAATTGCANCCATCCGGAGAGGCCNTAGGTGGCGGCAATCGCAACAACGGTGAGGATCAGGACNTAGGCGGTTTCCCGAACACTGCGGAAGTTGAACCACAAAATGATGCCCAGCAGGAGCATCGCNGCACTGGTGAGCATGCCGATTTCCTTGCCGATGGTGGCGCTGGAATTCTCGGCGAATTGGGCGAAGGAAAAGGTGCGCAAGTCGCTGTCGTTGGTGGCCGCCACGACCTCGAGTTCCATCGATTCCGCCCAAGCCGTCAGATCGGCCTGCACGTCGCCGAGGATGTCGTAACCGTAGTCCAACGGCTCGCTTGACACCACCAGCGTGATCATCACGGGGCCGTCCGATACCCAAGGGTCATCACCGTCCTCCGTGGGGAGGCACGACAGAATCCCCGCTCGAAAATCGATGGACTGGAGGCCTGCGATGGGACCGAGTTGGCCCTGAAGTGGACCGGTGACGGCCAAAATTTGACCCGTTTGTTCGGGCGTTCGTTCTTGCGTCATGGCCGAAAGTTGGCCCATGAGTTGGCCGAGCTCCTCGTCCAANTTGTTCCCCGTGTCCATGCGTGCGAGCCACGCNGCGGGTTCGCTGGGGTTCCAGGCCANCAAGCGTTCGGGCGTGACGGGTTCAACGCTCGGCACGGCGAGGGAGGCGTTTGACAGGTTGGCAAGGGCCGAGGAAAGGTTGGTGTCGTCGCTGGCCGTTAGGACCTCAACGGCTGCCGATTGAAGGTCCGTCAACCAGATGGAAGCGGTTGTTTCGTCCTGCAGGGCCATCCACTGCATGGCTTGACCTGCCGGACCGTTGTTGGCTTGGGTGCCAAACAGCGGGTAGTGGTAGGGCTGGAACTGGCTGTCGTTGAGCATCATCGCCTCGATGACGGCCAGTTGTTCCCATGTTTCTGCCTCGAGGAGCGCCTCGGTGTCAATTTCATCAAGGAAGCGGATAAAATCGATGTTGGCACGGTATTCGGATTCGATCTCGTTGAGCAAATCAACGCTCGGGTCGTCGGGGAAGAACCCGTCCTCGCTGTTATCGAATTGGAGATGCATTCCCCCGGCGGCCAGCGTGAACATGGCCAACATGACGGCAGCAAAAGCTTGCTTTGGTCGGTCCACGCTCCAATCCGTCAACNCCATGAAAGGATTTCGCATGATTTTTGCACATTCTTCTGGCTTATAACCGTCCGTTTCCAAACCCCGCAGATGTCATCGAATTCGGTTGAAGAAGGCATTGAAATACCGTCAACGAACCTTGGGAAGGCATGGGTGAACCAACGTTCTATTTTGGCTACGGTTCAAACCTCGACGCCGAGGATTGGGCAGCTTGGTGCCGTGCCAGAGGCGCCGACCCGACCGCCATGGTCGAGGTGTGTTCTGCGTGGCTGCTCGACCACTCCATGCGCTTCCACTACCGCTCGAAAGGACGGGGTGGCGGTGCNGCGGATGTGGTTGAGGATGCAAGGGGCACCGCCGTTCCCGGAGCTCTCTTTACCCTGTCCGAGGAAGGTTGGAACTCAATGAACCGAAAAGAGGGCCACCCCAACGTCTACCGCCAAACGCCGGTTCAGGTCATCACCGCCCAGGGCGAGGCCGTGGAGGCGGTCACCTACGTCGTTCAGCCAGCGCGACAGCGCTCTGAATTGGTGGCACCGACCGAAGCGTACGCTGCGCTGATCCGAGACGGGCTTCTGAAACGACAATTACCAATTGGACATTTGAAATCTTCAANTGAACATCTTGATGCAAAATCAACGATTGAGCACGTCTTTGTTTACGGGACGCTGATGAAAGGAAACGAGCGTTGGCCACGCATGCGCCCCTGGTCCACCGAGGGGCCGGTCATCGGTAGCGTGCGGGGGCGGCTCTATCATCTGGGGCACTACCCCGGGTTGCGCCTTGACGAGGGAGGTGTTGTTCACGGCGAGGTGCACCGCTGCGAGGACATCGAAGGAGCCTTGGGGGAACTCGACACCGTGGAGGGCGTCGATTCGGTCGAACCGAGCGCAGGACTCTACCTTCGTGTGCCGGTGCGGGTTGACACCAAATCGGGGACTCGTTGGGCGTGGACGTACGTCATCAATCNGCTTCCATCATCAGCCGTTCCACTGGACGANGGTCGCTGGGTGGCGTGAACGTTCACTCAAGCTCGAGCANCACGGCGCCCTGAGCCACCTGGTCGCCCGGATTGAAATGAACGGCGGTGACCGTTCCGTCGGTCGCCGCCACAATTCGGTGTTCCATCTTCATGGCTTCCAGCACCATCAGGGGCGCTCCGGCCTCGACCNCGTCGCCTTCACTGACGAGCACTTCNAGCACCTTGCCGGGCATNGGCGCNACNAGCCCACCTTCGTGTTCGGTTCCCGCNGATCCGGGCTCGATCCGCTCCCACTTGTACGTGCGACCGTTGAGGTGAACCCACCAGACATCACCCACCTTGGCGGCGTGGGCCAAGCAGGTCCGCCCGTCTCGCAAGGTGAGGTGGAGTCGGCCCCGGTTGTGTTGAACCAAGGTTTGTCCTTCAAGCGTGAGGGCGTCTCCGTTTCGCTCGAGGGTGACCTCGACGGGTCCATCGGGCGAAGCGAAGGTGTGTCGCATCAGGGGTACCTCCGTTGGAGGGTGCTAAACGGGCTGATGGGGCCGGCTTCGCTGTCCGCTGAGACGGTGGCTCGTGTTCGGTGGAGACCGAGGGTTTCTGCACCGGCCGCCACCAAGAGCGCCGCGTCCTCAAGCAGCGAATCGGCGGGCGGGTTCCATCCGTTGGGCCACAACTCATCGATGGTGGTGGTGGTGGTGGTCCCCAACACCACGGGCTCGGCATCGCACAGGTCCCGGAGGAATTCGATGTTCGTGGTGGTGCCCAGCACAACAAATTCGTCCAGCGCCCGTCGCATTTTCTCGAGGGCTTCGGGCCGAGAAGGNGCCCAGACGATCAGTTTCGCCANCATGGGGTCATAGTTGGGTGTCACATCGTCGCCCTCACGAACGCCGGTGTCCAATCGAATGCCGGGGCCCTCGGGAGGGCGGAACACCGCCAACGGTCCAATGGACGGAAGGAAGCCGTTCGCGGCGTCCTCGGCGTAGAGGCGAACCTCGATGGCATGACCTCGCATCATCAAGGAATCGCAGGACATTGGTTCCCCGTTGGCGATGCGAAGTTGCTCCCTCACGATGTCAACGCCGGTCACCAGTTCGGTCACCGGGTGTTCGACTTGGATGCGNGTGTTCATCTCGAGGAAGAAGAACTCGCCGGTCGGGGCGAGCAGAAATTCCACCGTTCCGGCACCGACGTAGTCGACGGCTTCAGCCGCAGCGACGGCGGCTTGCCCCATCGCTTCTCGAAGCGCCTCGGTCATGGTGGGTCCGGGAGCCTCTTCGAACACTTTCTGGTGGCGCCGTTGTACGCTGCATTCTCGCTCACCCAAATGGACGGTTCGCCCGTGTCGGTCCGCCANCACTTGGATTTCGACGTGCTTCGAGCCGGAGAGGAGGCGCTCGATGTAGATTCGACCGTCGCCAAAGGCCGCTACGGCCTCGCGGCGAGCACCGGCGGCCGCCCCGTCGAATTCTGAGGGGTCGTGGACGGCTCGCATGCCTTTCCCGCCACCGCCGCTGGAAGCTTTGAGCAGCAGCGGGTAGCCGACGCGGTCAGCCGCTTCGCGCAGCGCTTCCAAGGCCTGCGCTTCATCGGCTTCTTCCACCTCTTCGCCCGGAATCACCGGGACGCCCGCCGCCCGCATCGTTTGCCGTGCGGTCATCTTGTCACCCATCTTTTCGATGGCGAGGGCGGAGGGCCCGATCCAGGTCAGGCCCGCAGCCTCAACGGCCGTGGCAAACTCGGCCCGTTCGGAGAGGAAGCCGAAGCCAGGGTGAATCGCCGTGGCGCCCGTGGTCAGCGCGGCCTGAATGATTTGTTTCTGGTCGAGGTAGGTTTCTGCGATGGTCTCGCCCTCGAGCATCACGACGGTGTCGGCCATTTCGGTGAAGAGGCTGCCCGCATCGTTGGGGGCGCACACGGCAACGGTGGGGTGGCCGGCTTCCTTGCACGCGCGGAGGATCCGGCATGCAATTTCACCGCGGTTGGCCACCAAGACGTTGATCCCAATCCCTCCTCAATCATCATCTGGTTTCCAGTTCGGTGCCCGCTTTTCGAGGAACGAGGACAAACCCTCTTGCCCTTCGTTCGAACCTCGCATGCGGCTCGTGAAGTCAAGGGTCCAGTGGCGCAGTTCCTCGTCCGTTCCGGTCCAGCGGTCAAACCCGACCGTGAGCTCCTTTGCGAGGGTGACGGCCGATGGGCCGGTGGTCATGACCTCGGAAACGATGGCGGTGACCGCCGACTCCAAGTCGTTCGGTTCGTCCACCAATGCTTCGATGAATCCCACGCGAAGCGCTTCCTCCCCTTGGACGCGGCTCGCTTGCATGGCCAGACGTCGGAACGTGGCCGAACCCAACCTGCGGTACACGTAGGGGCCGATGACAGCGGGGAGGATGCCGAGTTTTCCTTCGGACAGGGCGATGCGAACGTTCCGGGTCGCTACGACGTAATCGCAACACGCCACCAAACCAGCGCCGCCGCCCAGCGCCACGCCCTGCACCGCACCCACCGTGAAGCAGGGGTGGGCCCAGAGGCCGTTGAACAGACGGTCGAGGCGTTCGGAATCCGCTCGATTTTCCTCCGGCGTGTTGGCCCCGGCGTCCCGCATCATGTTGATGTCGGCCCCGGCGCAGAAGTGCTTGCCCTCGCCTCGCAGGACGAGGGTGCGAAGGTAGGGTTGGCCGTTCCCGTCGTGCAGCGCATCCCTGCGGCCCGCACTTCGCTCGGCCGTCCACTCGAGGAGGAGGATCAATTCCTGGATCATGTCCACGTTCATGGCGTTGAATTTGTCAGGGCGGGTCAGCGTGAGGTTGGCTTGGGAGCCCTCGATGGAAAGAGAGACCATGCGGGTGGCGGGCGGTGTGTCCATGCTCGTCATGTCGAAAACCTCAGTTCAAAAATCAAATATTCAATTGAAAACTCACATCCTAAAGATGCCGTAGCGGTGGTCGGGCAACGGAGCGTTGCGAGCCGCAGCGAGGCACAGCCCCAACACGTCCCTGGTGTCTCGGGGGTCGATGATGCCGTCGTCCCAGAGGCGAGCGGTGGAGTAGTACGGGCTGCCTTCGGTTTCGTACTTCTCGAGGATGGGGGCTCGGAACGCTTCGAGTTCCTCGCCTTCCATGGGTGCCTTGCCCTCGCGAGAGCGCTGATCCTGCTTGACGGTGGTGAGGACGTCGGCCGCTTGAGGCCCACCCATCACCGAGATTCGGCTGTTGGGCCACATGAAGAGGAAACGCGGGTCGTAGGCTCGTCCACACATGCCGTAGTTTCCTGCACCGTGCGAGCCGCCCACGATGACGGTGAATTTTGGAACGTTGACACATGACACGGCGGTGACCAGTTTGGCACCGTCCTTGGCGATGCCGCCCGCTTCGTAGGCCTTGCCGACCATGAAACCGGTGATGTTCTGCAGGAACACCAGTGGAAGACCGCGCTGGCCGCACAATTCGACGAAGTGGGCGCCTTTCTGACTGGATTCTGAAAACAAGATCCCGTTGTTGGCCACGATGCCGACCTTGTGGCCGTGGATGTGGGCGAAACCGCACACCAGCGTGGTGCCGTAGCGCGACTTGAATTCATGGAAGCGTGATCCGTCCACGATGCGAGCGATCAGTTCGCGGACGTCAACCGGCGTTCGATTGTCTGCGGGGATGAGCCCCAAGAGGTCCTCAACATCGTGAGCGGGTGCTTCGGGTTCAGCCATGGCCGCAGGCGTTTTTTGGACGGGGCCAAGGTTTTCGATGACGTTGCGAACCATGCGCAGCGCCTCGTTTTCATCCTCGGCGAAATGATCGGCCACACCGGATTGAGCGGTGTGGACGTCGGCGCCACCGAGTTCTTCGGCGGTGACCTCCTCCCCCGTTGCGGCTTTGACCAACGGAGGTCCAGCGAGGAAGATGGTTCCGTTGCCTTTGACGATGATGGATTCGTCGGACATGGCCGGCACGTAGGCGCCTCCGGCCGTGCACGACCCCAGCACGGCGGCGACCTGAGGAATGCCGTCGCCTGACATTCGGGCTTGGTTGCGGAAGATCCGCCCGAAGTGGCCAATATCGGGAAACACCTCGTCCTGCATGGGCAAGAACGCTCCGCCCGAATCCACCAGGTAGATGCAAGGCAGGTGGTTTTCGTGCGCAATGGTTTGAGCGCGAATGTGCTTCTTGACCGTCATCGGGTAGTAGGACCCACCCTTCACCGTGGCATCGTTGGCGACGAAGAGGCACTCACGGCCGTGGACCATCCCGAGGCCGGTGACGATGCCGGCCGAATGGGCTCGTCCGTCGTAGAGGTCGTAAGCAGCCAGCGGCGAAAGTTCGAGAAAGGCCGTTCCCGGGTCCACGATGCGCTCGATGCGTTCCCGAGCGAGGTGTTTGCCGCGGGACCGATGCCGTTCAACGTATTTGCCCCCGCCGCCCTGCGAAGCGGTGTCCAACCGTTCACGCAGTTGCGCAAGCAACCCGAGGTTGTGCGCTTTTCGGGCAGCAAAGTCAGGGTCGGCTCGATTGACTCGGGTAGGCAGTCTGTCCATGCTGAGCCCTCAGCCCAACCGAGGCAAGGCTTGCACTTAATTCCATTCAAGCCGAGGATTGGCGCTCAAACGCCGAGCATCAACCGTCCGATGTCCCGCAGCCCCGGTGCCAAGCCCACGATGAGCACGGCCAGCACGATGAGAAGGCGGAAGTGTTGCTGTCGCTGCTCGACCCGCATCTGGACGAAAAGCCACACGATCAGGCCCACCAGCGCTGCTTTCACCAAGGCAAACAACCAGGCCCCTTCGCCCCAACCGATGCCCAGTGCNTCGTTGATGCGCCCGCCGTATTGAATGACGGCGTTGCTCACGGGGTGTTTCTCACCGTAGCCGAACATGTCGATGCCGACCATGGTGGCAAAACCGTCACACAGTTGACCAAACACCATGCCCAGCACCATCGGGTGAGCGAGCAGGGCTTTGTTGGAGAGGAACTCAACCGGATGATCACCCCAAACATCGGCTTCTTCCTCCCACTGCTTGATGCTAACGTGGCCTGGGAGAACGCCCGCACGGTAGCCGGTGAGTCGAAGCTGTCGGGCATCCTCCCTTCCCGCTCGGTGCATGGCGACACAAACCAACGCTGGCAAGCCGAGGACCACCCAAATTGGCCAGAAGGTCAACTCACCGGAGGCCATGCTGCTCTCCTGCTCCCACGGTGTGACCATGAACTGGACCCAGTGTGCGACCCCCATCACCACAGCACTCGTAGCAAAGGCCAGCATCCCACGGGTGATGGCGGGCCACGTTCGGGTCCACACAAGCGTTGCCCAAAGCACGGCGGCAGCGAGGACCAGTCCAGCGGTCGCCAAGGTGAATTCGGTGTCGTGAACGGCGTAGGCCGGCCGGTAGAGCAGGTACCAGTGGCCCATGAGCAACACGAAGAGAAGACCCGACAGCAACGTGGCCTGTGCTTCTTGCGCGGCATCACCGTGCTGACCGTCGAATCGTCCGGCGAGCCAGTGACTCAACAGGGCCACGGCGACGAGCCAGGCCGCAAGGTGAAGGTGGATGATGGGCGAAATGAACAACACGTCGTTGGCCGAGGAGAAGAAATCGGCGTCTTCGAGCACCCGAAGGACCGGGGCGAGGCAAACCCACGCGATGAGCGCCAGGGTCATTCGCTCGTCGGTGGGGAGGTCCCACCTCCTGAAGAGCGCTTGCAGCAGGACCACACAACCCAACATGCTGAGGGTGTAAATCGCCGTGTTCTGTGGGGTGTAACCGGCATCTCCGGCCACGCCGGCGTCCTTGACCACCGGCTCCCAGATGATGGGTCGAAGCGTTTCAGTCCACACCGTGTCGAACGCCAACGTGAGTCCGGCGAGAACGGCCAGTCCGAGTCCAATGGCCGTCCAGATGACGATTTTTTCCGTCGGCGAATACACGTCGTCGGGGAGGGGCGCGGAGAAGGGCGTCACCTGGACCTCGTCTGCCATGTTGAGCCTCCTCAGCAAAGCGACCCAGCGGCCCCTTGGCTATCGGGTTTCCTACGGATTCACTCTTCTTCTTGCGAAAGGCGAGCGATGAGGTCGGCCTTCTTGCCGCCGACAGGGAGGCCGGCAGCCTTGAGGCGTTCCTTGAGTTCGGCAACGGAGAGTTTGGACAGGTCCTCAGCGTCGCCTTGGTCTTCGTCATCGTCCTCGGCCACACCGAAGCCACGGGGTTCGTGAACTTCGATGAAGGAGACCTTGCCGCACTCCACGGCGTCTCGGATGATGGTGACGAGTCGGAACTTCATCATGGCTGCGTTGGTGTCGAAGAGCATGGTTTGAGGAATGGTGATGTTGAGGTCGTCGCCGTCGAACGCCACGTCGAAGTCGCTGTGACCCGTGTTGGATTCGAGGAGGGCCATGACCTGTTCCTCTTTGCCTTCAACGACCTTGACGATCTTGAAGCTGTACTTCAGGGTCTTTCCAGCCATGGGGTGGTTGTAGTCAACCCGAGCACGACCGGCAGCGAGGTAGGACAGGTAGCCCTGCCGATTACCGATGTTGACGGGTGCGCCGATGTAAAGCGAGTTGGGGTCCTTGACGGCTCGAATGAGCTTGTCGATGCTGATGGTCTCGATNTGCTGNGGGTCCTTCTCACCGTAGGCGTCAGCGGGCTGGATGGTGACCTCAATTTCCTTGTTGGCTTTGGCGTCGGCCAGTGCAGCCTCGAAGCCAGGAATGAGGTTGCCACCGCCGACCACGCAGACCATCGGGGAGTACGACCGTCCCTCTTGGTGCGTTTCGTGCTCTTTTGCGACCGCTTCTCGAGTGGTTTCGATCAGGTCGCCGCTTTCGCCGTTGTAAAGTTCGTAATCAACGTGAACAATTGTGCCTTCTTCCATGGTGCTACCTCCAAGGGGATGATTCGGCGACCAGCCCCCCCTTCATAACTGCATTGGAGGCGGTTATTCTTCCTCGGGTTGCTTGACAGGCTTGCCCTTCACGAGTTTCTGTACGCGGCCCATGCCCGCCCACGAGACCAACGCCATGCCGCCCATCATTGCACACCATCCCGCCCAGACGAGGTGGGAGTGGGGGAGGTTGTAGACCGTGACGCGCACCAGCTCGATTTGCTCCAGGCCGCCGCTGCCAGCCGAACTCATCAGGCTTCCCGCTTGGCTTCCGTCAAAGATGAACACCACGTCACCGGTGAGCCGAGTGAGGGTGGCGACCTCGGACCGAGGGATGCCTTGACTGTCGAAACGAAGGGTACCGGGGACCACCTCGCCAATGCGGGCGCCGACGATGGTGCCGTCCATCTCGTACACGTTGATTCGAACACCAATGAACCCGTCGCCGACTTCAAGGCCCGTGCTTTCGATCTCCAAGCCCACAAATTCGAGGCCCAGGCCGTCGTGAACGATGACCTCGTCCTTCACGAGGGAGACGCGATGGCTTGCATCACCCCGGTCGACCAGCACCGTGGTCGAGAGGTGACCCAAGAGCAACACCAGAAGACCAACGTGGACGATGTGGGCGCCCAAGGGGATTCGCTTCAGGCTGCCTTTGCTGCGAGCGGTTTGCGCCTGTCGGACCACTTCCCTTGCGACCGGGGCAACGGCGAGGGTCAACAGGGGCAGCGACATCCAAACGATGTGGCCGCGGGTGAGGTGTTGTGAAACCAACGTGGTGGAATCCCGCCCAAAGCCGTCGGGTGCCAAGGCCATACCCAGCAGCGAGACCACCACGGCACCGCCCAGCAACCCAAGGGTCACCGTTGCGTCATCCTTGCGCCGCGTGTAGGTAAACAGGCCGGCACCAGCGGCGGCGAGGAACGGCGCTCCGTACAGTTCGTGGGCTTCGAAGTTTACCGCATCGATGCTCGTAAGCAACANGACCCACGTGAGCACGAGGTAGAGGCTGACCAGCACGACGCTCCCCCACAGGGCGATGCGCTGTTGGTCTCGGCGCCGAGTGAGCGAAAACGCTCCCTTCTGGTCTTCTTGAGGCGCCAAAAGCCACGGGAGAACGTAGGCAATCAACATCACGCCGGCGACACCGATGCTCACGGCACCCGACCAAGCCAAGGACAGGCCGAGCATGACCCCTGCCGCCGCCCACGGCCAGGCCTTGAGCGCATCGTCCGCCCGGTACAGTGGAACGAACAGCACGGTAGCGGCGATGGCAATCCAAACGTCAGCGGTCATGCCGTAAACGACCAGCGTGAACACCACGTCAAACGGGGCCGGCGTGAGGCCGTGGTAGCTCCACGTTTCCGGCTGCTCACGGCGCTCTCCGTTGCTGATGAGCAACATGGGCAGCAACACCGGCAGCAGGAAGAACACCTCGGGCAGGCTCGACCACGACAAGCCCTCGCCGCTGCTACCGGTGAACACGAGGCAACCCAGCAGGGCGAGAACCGCCGGTGCGGCGACCACCCAACTTTGCTGAAGACGCAACGGCCGCCGACTGGCCACCGAGCGCTGAACAGCCAACCAGCAACCGACGAGGAGGAACATCCACACCACGTAGGTCATGACCTCCGTTCCCGCCGGGTCGTCCCGCAAGACCATCAAACGACCGAACACATCGCTCGGAGGCGTGCTGGTGTCGCTGGTGACAAACGTGTGGACGGAAGAAGCCCATACGCCTCCCGCACGGGTGACCGTGGTGGCAAACAGCGCCAAGGCGCCCGTGATCAACCCGCCGCCGATCCACACCTCCGGTCGCACCGTGCCGGGGCGCGTGCGAAGGTGGACGATCATCACCAAAGCCAGCCAAGGGAGGAACGATCCGGTTTCAACCGGGTCCCACGCCCAGTAGCCGCCCCAGTCCAGAATGAGGTAGGCCCACAGCCCACCCAAGCCGATGCCCAGCGTGGCCATCAGCAAGCCAGGGCGCGCAAGATGCAGCATGCGTTGACCCAATCGGTCGGTTTCCGAAGTGTAGGCCGCTGAGAGGGCGATGGCCGTCAGGTGGAGGCAGAGGGCGTAGGTGAGGAAGATGAGCGGGGGGTGGATGACCATGAGGTCGGTTTGGAGCAACGGGTTCAACCCGGCACCGGCAAAAAAGGGCGGCGTGGCTTTGAACGGGTCGAGCGAAAAGGCCACGAGCAGCAAGGTCAAGCTCATGAGGTGCATGAAACGAAGGCGCCAAGCGTGGACGTCAACGGTGCTCCCACGCTCCCCCGGAAGGTCCCGACGCCACAACCAAGCCACCAGCGACATCCAGCCCAGCCACATCAGCAGGGGGCCTTCACGAGCCGCCCAGGTGGCGGCAAAACGGTACTTGAGCGGCAGGTCCTCGCCTCCAAATGCGGCGACGTGCAACACCGAGGTGTCGTTGACGAGAAACAGACGAGCGAGGGCCACGAAGGGCAGCACCATCAGCAGGTGGAGGCTCCCAGCGAGCATCGGTTGTCCTTCATGGAGCCGGGGCTTGACCAGCAGCCACACGGTGGCGCCAAGGGCCAACCACATCGTCAGCCCCCACATGGTGTTGGGTGATGGGCGACCCTCAAGGGCTTTGCTCAATCGCCGTGAGCCTCAGTCGCTCACCAGCCAAAGAATTTGGCTCGNGAATAACCGAACGACAGCAGGACTGAAATCACGCGCTTGGTCAGCAGCAACGGTCGCTTGACGAGAATTTTCAGACCGATGAAGGCTTTGTCGACCGGACTCATGTTCCCCAGTTCGTCGGGAAGGCATCGGGCCATGGCCGACATCTCCTCGTCGGTGAGTTCGTAGAGGGCGGTTTTCCCTTTCAGGATCTTGTGGTAGGGCGGGAATCGCTTCTTCCATGCTCGCTCGTAGGCCATCAGTCGGTCGGCGGAGAGGTTGTTCTCGCCAAGCGCCGCCGCCACGGTTTGGGCGGCTTCTCGTCCCGACCAAAGGGCGAGGTGCGTGCCGCCTTCGAACAGCGGCGAGGTGAAGCCCGCAGCGTCACCCACCAGCACCACCCCGTCGCCCACCGTGGTGGTCCGAGGGCCTGAGATTGGAATCGTGCCTCCAAAGGGTCGAATTTTGATGCCCTCAGCGCGCCAGGGCGGGTTGACGGTCGGCTTGCCGTTGAGGTAGGTGTCCTGAATGAAGGACTCGAGGTACTTGATGGCCCCTTTCTTGTCCGTTGTTACCAGGCCAACGTTGGCTCGCCCGCCCTCTTTGGGAATCATCCACACGTAGCCGTGAGGGGAATATTTCGGCCAGAGGTAAAAGTCGAGGTAGCCGTCGTTTGGAACGTCCAACATCTCGTACTGGAACCCGGCAATGACCTCCACCTCGCCGCCCATGTCCAAGAATTTGGACGCCGCACCCGATACGCCGGAGGCGTCAATGACCGCTCGGCATTCGATGGGAAAACCCTCGCCTCTTCCTTCAAGTTTCCAATTGGAAAATTGATTTTTTGAGTTGTAAATCCGCTCCATTCCGGTGACCCTGTGGTGCAGTCGCAATTCCGCACCTTTGGCCACGGCTTCGTCAGCCAGCCAGCGTTCGAAGAGATGCTTTTCCAGGACGTACCCCTCCTCGGTCAGCAGTTTCTCTGTCCCGTCGGGGAAGATAACCCGGATGCCCTTCACGTCGAGGGCTTTGACGTGGTCGGGAAGTTCAAGGTCGAGGTTTTGCACGGCCAGTTCGGACAAACATTCGCCGCAGTGGACCGGGGTTCCGATCTCAGGGTCGGCCTCCAGCAGCAAGGTGGACAGGCCTGCTCGAGCAGCGTGGAGGGCGGCGGAACCGCCACCCGGGCCTGCACCGATGACCACGACGTCGTACATGTTCTGCCCCTGCGATGAAAGCGGGCTCCGGAAGCCCATGAAGGCAACGGTGCCCTCCGCTGCCTCCTCCAAGGCGAACGCGGTTGGCATACGGAGGTTCAAAACCAAGAAGCCCCAGGGTCAACCGTGGCATGGAAGACGTTGAGGCGGTGGATGAACCACCTCGAAGAGCGGGGCGAATTGCTTCGCATCGACCGCCCGGTGGACGTGGTCTACGAAGCGGGAGCCATCGCCGATTTGCTGGTCAAAAACGATGGTCCGGCCGTGTTGTTTGAACAACCTCGGTTGGCCGACGGGACAATTTCCTCCATCCCGCTGCTCATGAACGCTTTTGGCAGTCACGACCGAACCCTGCGAGCGTTGGGCGCCACCCATGAAACGGAGATCGGCGATCGCATGGTGGCGATGATGAAACCCGACATCGGCCTCTACATGCGGAAGCCCTGGAAGGGCCTGCCATTGCTGCGCGATGCACTGGCGATGCCGCCGAAGAAGGTGAGGAAAGGCAAGGGCCAGCGGGTTCGACTGCCCAACGATTTGACCAAACTTCCCATTCCCAAAACATGGCCCATGGACGGCGGCCACTTCGTCACGCTGCCGCTGGTGGTCACGAAAGACTCGAGCGGCGAACACAACTTGGGGATGTATCGCGCGCAAGTTCACAACGAGACGGAACTTGGTCTGCACTGGCAGATTCACAAGCACGGCGCTGACCACGCTGCCAAGGGTGAACGCATGCCCGTGGCCGTTTGCATCGGTGGTCCACCTGAACTGATCTTTTCTGCCATCTCGCCCCTGCCCGATAACCTCTCNGANTACCAGTTTGCNGGNATTNTNGGNCAGAAATCNCTNCCNATCACGAANGCNNTGACCCAAGACCTNTGGGTGCCGGCNGAGGCCGACATCATCATCGAAGGCTACTGCGACCCNACCGAAACCAAGCTGGAGGGCCCGTTCGGCGACCACTACGGTTTTTACTCGCTGACAGGGCAGTACCCCGTCCTTCACGTCACCGCCATCACCTGCCGCTCTGACGCCATCCTCCCGGCCACCATCGTCGGTTTGCCGCCCATGGAGGACGGCTACCTCGGTGAGGCCATCGGCCGCCAGTTCTCGCCTGTGCTGCAGTTCCAGCATCGGGACGTGAGGAGCGTCCACCTTCCGTTGGAAACAGGGTTCCACAACCTCGCCATCGTTTCCTCCAAACAGCGCTATCCACGTCAGGGTCGAAAGACCGCCTTGGGGTTGCTCGGGGCGGGTCAGATGATGTTCCTCAAGGTCATCGCTGCCATTGACCCCGATCAGAACCCGAAAGACTTGGAAGCCTTCCTTGATGCGCTCAACGACAAGGTGGAGATCAGTCAGGACATCGTGGTGCTCCCCGGCATGGTAGCCGACGCTCTGGAGGCTGCCTCGCCCTTTGAGAACGTGCACGACAAACTCCTCATCGATGCGACGTCCATCGTGTCAACCGACCCGCGTTCGCCCGACGAACCGCTGGAGGG
>PBOE01000011.1 GCA_002725275.1 Methanobacteriota archaeon | reverse complement strand
AACCATCCCACGTGGGAAGGTGAAGAAAAATGAGCGACCGCCTGTATGTTGGAATTGACCTAGGAACCTACCAATCGACCATCGCTTCAAGCGCTGGAAAACTCCAGACCATCGAGACGGTCGTCGGACGACCGAAGGACCCGGTGGCCCGAAATTTCCTCGGTCGCGACGTGTTGTTCGGCGAAGACGCCCTCAAGAACAAACTGGCGTGCAACCTCTACCGTCCCATGGCAGCCGGCGTCACCCAGGACGACGAAGCCAACTTGGCTGCAGCCAAGGCGTTCGTTTCTCACCTGCTGGAAAACGTCGACCCCGAGGAGTACGACGAGGTGCTCGGCGTGATCTGCTCGCCAAGCCACGTCTCCTTCACCGACAAGTCCAACCTCGTGGCCACCCTGCGCGGCCAAGTGAACGCCATCATGGTCGTCACCGAACCCTTCGCCACCGCCTACGGCATTGATGAAATCGCAGGTTCCATCGTCGTTGACATCGGCGCAGGCACGACCGACATCGCCCGAGTGTACGGTACCTTCCCCACCGATGACGACCAAACCACCATCACGGAAGCGGGCGACTGGCTTGACTTGCAATTGATGGAACTCATCAAGAAAAAGTACACTGGCGCCCAAGTCACCAAGGACATGGTCCGAAAGTGGAAGGAAGCCTCCTCTTACGTGGGCGGTGAAGCCCACGAAGTCACCGTTGAACTCTCCGTGGACGGAAAGCGCCAGGTCGTTGACATCGGCGACCTCATCCTCGAGGCTTGTGAACTCATCATCCCCAAGATCGGAAACGCCATCAAGCGCAACGTCGCCGGTGCTGACCCCGAGTACCAGCAAATCCTCCGGAACAACATCATTCTGTCCGGTGGCGGTTCGCTCATTGAAGGCATCGCCGACCGCGTGGCCAACGAAATTTCCGACATCGGCGATGTCCGAGTTTGGTGCGTCGAAGACCCCATCAATTCCGTGGCTGCTGGCGCCCTCAAACTCGCCAGTGAAATGCCCGACGACATGTACACGGCCATCAACTGAGACGGCCGTCGTTGAAGGGTGGCAAATACACCCTTTCCAGCCGCCCAGCCTTGGGAAGGTTCAAGTGTGGTAAATCTGCGATGCGTTGCCGTATGGCCGTAGAGAGTTCGTCCCCCGGTGGAATCCGACGCGTTGGTTCGTCCTCCAACGACGAGCGTGCGGCCCTCGAAGGGATGCTGAAAGGGTACCCCGTCGACCAACTGGTCGAAGAGGTGCTCGTGGCCTGGGATGAGCTCGGAAAGCGCAACGACGAATTGGTCGCCGTGAAACAACGCTTGCGCGTGGTCGAGCTTGACTTGGCTGAACGCCAAGACAACGTCGCTCCTGAAGTGGCACAACTCGCTGAAGCCGAGCAGACCCTCAAGGAAAACGAAGCCCAAATCATCCATCTCGAACGCTTGTTGTCCGACAGCCGAGAGGAATTGGCCGCTCAGCAGTCTTCCCTCTCCCAACAGGAACGGTCTTCGATGGAAACCGAACTTGACCAACTTCGTACGCTGACCACGGAACAAGACGAAGTGATCGGCGAAATGGAGGGTCGAATCGGCCAGATGTTGGAAGCGCTCCAAAAGGCGGCTGACGCGGGGCTGACCTCGGTTACGGCGGAAGAAGTTCGGGTGCTGAAACAGCAGGTTGACGAACGACAACGGCAACTCGATGTTGAGAAGGCAGCGGCTGAAGCCCTCGAAGAAGAGCGGCAGCGTCTCCGGGACATCGCTGACCGTCTTCGCGGGTTGCTTGACGCCCGGGACCGCCGCCTCGGAGAACTGGAAGAGCAACTGGAGCGCGTGATGCAGGGACCGCGTTCGGTTTCGGCGGAACACGACTACCTCGTGGAACAGATCGAGGAATTGAAGCGCCGGCTTCTTGAACGGAACCGAGAATACGAGTCCCTCCGACGACGAGAGCGTCGACTCCACAACGACGTGTTTGAGCGAGACGAGCGTATCCAGCAAATGACCCTCACCATGACCGACCTCGAGGCCGCCCTGCAGGACCGGACAGCGGAGCTCCGGGAACTGGAGGACCAGCGCAGTTCAATGGAGCATGAACTCAACTCTGCTCGACGAAGTGAGCGCACTCGCGAAGTGGTGGGCCGTGTCTTTGCTGATTCCTTGTCGCTGGTTCGCAGCCACGAGAGTCGCGAGTTGAAGCGTGAACTCTATGCGAACGCGCCCGATGTCGAGCGCACCATCAAAGCCCCAACGGCCGAAGACATGGCAAAACTGGCTGACGGTGAAGAGGTGGCCCTCGAAACCGAGGAAACTGAACTCGAGCCCGGAATGGAGGTTGACGGCCCGCGGCCTCCTTCACCCGGCGGCACGGGCGACCCTGTTGTCTTTGACGATGATGACAAGGCCTGAGCGGGCCGATCGTCGTTTGAACGAGTGTTAGGGCGCTGTAAGGCTCAGCCGCAAGCCCCGATAAGCGAGGTCAATCGCTCGCGCAACTCATCCATCGAGGAAGCGTCTTCCGTCACCGTTCCCGTGACAATCCACTGCGCGCCGGCTTCCACCGCACGAGCCACGTCGTCTGCCGTCCTCATGCCTCCACCAACCAGGAGGGTGAGGCCTTCAACCGAAGCCGCCGTGGTGATGAGGTCCGGGTGAACGGGGGTGTCGGCACCGCTTCCCGCTTCGAGGTAGAGGAGTGAGAACCCGTACATCCTCGCACACAAGGCGTAAGCATGGACCAAGTCCACATCGTCGGGTTGAATCAATTCAGCCCCGCCAACTTCACCCACGCGACCACCTGGCGCGCAGACGACATACCCCGTGGGGAGAGCTTCAACACCAAACCGCTCGAGGTGAGGTGCGCCGCGAACTTGCTCACCGACCAAGAACGCCCGCTTGGTCGAATTCATGAGCATCATGAAGGTGATGGCGTCCGCAGCCGGTGAGAGGGCGTGCGCACCTCCCGGGAAAAGGACCACCGGGACGTCCCACGCGCTTTCTTCCCCGTTGGGGTCTTGGCTCGCAGCGAACATCCGCAACTCAAGGGCTTCTTGGATGGCCGTGCAGGTGGCGTGGACCACGTCATCCGGCGTATCGGTTGAGCCGCCCACGAAGATCATCGACGAGCCGCATTCCACCGCCACCATGGCGCGCTGAGCTGCCACTTCGGCGGTTTGTTTGGCGGGGTCGATGAGGGTGATATGACGTGCGACCGCCGACGGACGGCAGACCTTCTCCAAGACGGTGGATTCGCTGACGTTCATGGTCCTCATCCGCCCGTCAGCGGGGAAAGGGCATAGGGCTTGCGCACGGGCGTCGCCAACGAAAGGCTTCCTAAAGCCCCGCCTGCTCGCCACAGCCATGGGCGAGGGAGGGCCGTTTCGACGTCTGTTGAATTACATGCGCCCGCATCGGGGTACGGTGCGCCTGGCGGCTTTCTGTTCGATCTTCAACAAATTCTGGGACTTGGCCCCTCCGCTGCTCATCGGCCTGGCCGTGGACGTCGTGGTGCTTCGCGAGGAGTCAACCTTGGCCACCGTGGGGCTGGTCGACCCCTGGCATCAACTGGTTGCCCTGTCCGTCCTCACGTTCCTCATATGGGGACTTGAATCGCTGTTCGAATACTTCTACGGTGTTCTCTGGCGTAACCTCGCCCAAACCGTGCAGCACGAATTGCGGTTGGATACGTTTGACCACGTCCAACAGCAGGGAATGACGTGGTTCGATGAACGGCAAAAAGGGGACATTCTTGCCATTCTCAACGACGACATCAACCAGCTTGAGCGATTTCTGGACAAAGGGGCCAACGATCTGCTGCAGGTCAGCACCACCGTCATCGTGGTTGGAGCGGTCTTCCTCCTAATTTCGTGGCAGGTGGCTCTCTTCGCCGTGTTGCCCATTCCGCTCATCGTCTGGGGTTCGTTCCGCTACCAGCGCAGCCTTGAGCCGCGCTACGCCAAGGTTCGTCAGGCCGCCGGCCAGATGAATGCACTCTTGGAAAACGACCTGTCGGGCATGTCAACCGTTCAATCGTTCACCGCAGAAGCCAACGAATTGCGCCGTGTTGAGGTGTTGAGTGATGCTTACAGGGAAGCCAATCGTGAAGCGATTCGGCTTTCCGCTGCGTTCACACCCTTGATTCGGATGGCCATCTTGGTCGGATTCACGGCCACCTTGCTGCTGGGCGGCTGGTTTACGCTCGAAGGCACGATGGCCGTCGGCGCCTACTCGGTGTTGGTGTTCATGACGCAACGCTTGTTGTGGCCGTTAACTCGGCTGGGCGAAACGTTCGACCTCTACCAGCGGGCGATGGCGTCGTCCACGCGTGTGCTGGATGTCTTGGCTTCACCCATCGAACTGCAGCAGGGTGAGTATTCTCCCGCCCTCGAAACCAGAAAAGCGTCCTCCATTGCACTGGAGGACGTGTTCTTTGGTTACCCGGACCGAGAACCCTTGTTCAACGGCCTTTCCCTGACGTTTGAACACGGAAAAACCACCGGCGTCGTGGGTTCCACAGGCGCTGGAAAAACCTCCCTTGTTCGTCTGCTGTTGAGGTTTGCTGAACCGCAACGCGGTAACGTAACGTGGTGCGACCGCCCCATCGAAGCGTGGAAACTTCACTCGCTCCGCTCCTCCATCGCCCTGGTGGACCAGCACATCACGCTGTTTCCAACCACCATTCTCGAAAACATACGGTACGGTCGACCGGACGCAACGGACGAAGAGGTCGTGAGGGCGGCGGAGGTAGCAGAAGCAGCTGCCTTTGTCGCCGACCTTCCCAGCGGATGGGACACCCTGGTGGGCGAGGGGGGCCATCGCCTCTCCGGGGGTCAACGTCAGCGCGTGGCCATCGCCAGAGCCGTCCTGAAAGATGCGCCGTTGCTCGTTTTGGACGAAGCCACCTCAGCCGTCGACAACGAGACCGAAGCCGCCCTGCAGCGCTCCATTGAACGCATTTCGAGAGACCGAACCACGATCGTGATCGCCCATCGGCTGTCCACCGTCCGCCATGCCGATCGAATCGTGGTGCTCGAACAAGGTAAGGTGGTAGAGGACGGTACGCACGACGGCCTTGTGGCCCAAGCTGGAATCTACGCCAGGTTGTGGTCTGTGCAGACCGGCGAAGCCCAATAATCGTTAAAATCCACGCGCGAAACTTAGCAAAAATACACCCCTTTATATACTGAATCGGGGGGTAGCACGGTTTGAGAACCATGAAAACTGAAAAATTCTCGAAAACAACGAGCCTGCTTTTGATTGCCACACTTGCCCTTGCAATGGCCGGAACGGTCAGCGCAGTGGACACGAAGCCCATCGGCGACGACGGATTGCCTGAATTCGTCACCGCTGATGGCGCCACCTTGGAACTGGTTACCTTCTTCCTGTTCTTCGTTGGCTACATCTCCATGGGTGCTGCCTTTGTCTTCTTCATGGCAGAGCGCAACTCCGTGGCACCTCAATACCGCACGACCATGACCATCTCGGCCCTGATCGTCGGTATCGCCGCCTTCCACTACTACTACATGCGTGGTGTCTACGCTGACTACGGCACGGTTTCCATTGAATACCGATACATGGACTGGATCATCACCGTTCCGTTGATGGCCCTCAAGTTCCCGTCCCTCGTGGGCAAGGAAGCGATCACCGACGACAAGTTCCTCGGCCTTGGCTTCACCGGTATCTGTTTCACCGGTGCCATCATCATGATTGGATTCGGCTACCTCGGTGAGTCCGGTGCCATCGACGGCATGCTCGGCCTCATCCTCGGTGGTGTCGGCTGGGCCATGATCATCGTGGCTACCGGTACCCCCTGGTCCTCCGGCAAGGGTGTCGACAACAGCAAGATTGCCCCTGAACTCATGTGGAGCACCAACGCTCTGCGCTGGTTCATCTGCGTCGGCTGGGTCATCTACCCCATCGGCTACCTCTTCAACCCAGAAGCCGGTGTCTCCTCCGCCGTTTCGGCTGAGGTCATGGCTGTCCTCTACAACATCGCTGACATGATCAACAAGATCGGCTTCGGTGTCGTTGCATGGATGGGTGCCAAGAAGGCTACCGAAGCCATGGCAGCTGCCGAGTGAAACCACAACGGTTCTCCAACCCCCCTGAAGCGGGGTGGCTTCGGCCACCCCGTTTCTCTTGGTTGGACTGCATGCGAACTGCACGCACGTGAACCCCTTCACGTAGGTGTTGATTGAAAGCGGTGGGATGCACCCATCGACGTCAAGACGGTTCACGTCGCTTCATCCACGATTCAATCGTGAACCATGGCGCACGCTGAGCAAGCAACGTTCCCAGGACGATCCACCCCACGGTGTAGCCCAGGACGACCCCTGCGGTCAAAGCGGGCGACCAGCCGTGGAGGGTTTCGGCTTGATGGAACAACGCAAACGGCACGAAGTGCAGCACGTACACCGTGAGTGATACTCGACCCAAGCTGGACAAGCGATCAGCGAACCTGAAACGCTCCAAGCACCACCACAGCATGGCAACCCCCGTCATGGCTGCGATGAGAAAGGGAGCGTTAGCAGGGAAGAACGTCAGGGCGGCGTTACCTGTGGGAAGTGCCCAGACCTGATTCGTCCGCTGGCTATGAACAAGGATTGCCAGCGATACGGTCAGCCCGATCACCGACACCGTTCGAAAGAAGGCGTGGCGTTGGGGTGTGGAAAGCACGGCAACGGTTGCGCCAAAGGATGCGAACACGAACCAGGGAACGATTGGGTACAAACCCGTGAACACCACGTGTTCGAACCATGTTAAGACGGACGCCGTATCAACACGGTACGTCCAGCTTGAAGGCCCCTGCCAAGACGTGAACACGAAGCAAAACAGCACCGTCAGTCCAAACAACCAAGAAAACACAACCGTGGGCTTGTTTGAAGTCCGCAATCCACGCCCCCACCACGGTTCGGTGAGGATCAACACGCCCAACAGAGACAACACCCCGGGCGTGAACAACTCGAACAAGTGCGGCGAGCTTACGTTAACGATGCCCTGGCACCCAAACAAGCAACCTGCACGCCACCATCGTTGCTGCATCGTCAAGTCGCGTTGGGCCAAGCCCCAACCAAGAAGCGCCACAAACAAGGGTGCAGCGAGGCCGCCACCAGCCGAGACGATCAGTCCAAACACCAACAGGTTCCCCGACAAGGTCGGTTCCCACGTTGCCGCAGCGTGAACAAGCACCATCAGCAAAACGGCAAGACCGCGAAGGGCGTCGATGTGCGTTGACCGTGATGATGCGGTCATGCGCCCCACTCATGCTCGTTGTTTGACGTATTCAACGGCGTTCCTGAACATTTGAAGGCCATCGCCCTCCCAGCCATCCAGCGCTCCGGAGGCATCACCGTCGTCATGACGAGTGTGCGATGGGTGAAGCCAACGAGCATAGATCGCTTCTGGGTGAGGCATCAAACCGAACACAAGGCCCGTTGAATCACAAATGCCAGCGATGTTTCGCATGCTGCCGTTTGGACTGACGGGATACGGAAGCGGTTCATCCGTGATCCCCGCTCCGGCCGGTGTTGATGGGTCGACGTAACGCACCGTCAACTGGTGGTGCTCTGCCAGTCGGTCGAGATCGGTGGGTGACGGCATTACGTACTTTCCTTCGCCGTGACGAACCGGGCATTCCATACGCGTCATTCCCTTGGTCCAGATGCAAGGGCTGTCCGGGTCAAACTCAAGGGTAACCCAACGGTCTTCGTATCGCCCGCTGTCGTTGAGGGTGAGGCTGCCACGTTGGACAAAGTCGGGTGAAACGCCGGCTTCGGGGCCGGGGAGTAGCCCGGTCTTCACCAGCACTTGAAAGCCATTGCAGATTCCGATGATGGGTTTGCCCGCATCCACGAACGTCATCAACGCCTCACGCATGGCAAATCGCATGCGGTTACCGAGCAAGCGTCCACTCCCAAGGTGATCGCCAAACGAGAAGCCGCCTGGCACCGCCAAAATGTCGTACGCAGCCAAATCCGCATCACCTGAAACAAAACGGTTGACGTGAACGCGGTCGGCTTCGGCGCCGACCAACTCGAACACGGCCTTGGTTTCGTGGTCGCAATTGATGCCAAAACCGAACAGTACGGCTACACGTGGGGTCATCAGACGACCCCTCCTGTCAGATCGAGCGTGCCCTTCCAGGCCGCAGCCATGGTTTCAACGTCCATGTGGATGAGCACGTCATCACCGTCGCTCACCTCGAGGAAGGAGGAAGCCGAAACGGCCCCCAAGACCGTGGTGGGGTGGCCTTTCATGGACGCCAAAAATTGTGCTTCGTTTTCCGGGGAAACGGCCACGACGAAGCGACCGAGGGATTCGCCCCACAGGCGACCCCAAACGTCTCCTTCGCCGGTACCATCGATGTCAACGCTGGCACCCAAGCGCCCGCCAATGCACATCTCAGCCAGGGCCACGGCAACGCCGCCTTCGCTGCAGTCGTGGGCCGTCCGCACGGTTCCGTTTCGGACGGCCCCTGCGAGCGCTCGATAGGTGCTGAGGTTTTGCTCGGGGTGAGGCAGTTGCGGAACTTGTCCACCGATGCCGTGTGCGTCTCCGCTTTCCAACATCATGTAGGCAAGTTCGGACGCTCCGAGCTCTTGATGGGAAGTCCCGACCAGATAAATTCGGTCGCCAACGGATTTGAAGTCGCTCGTGGCGGTTTTTCGAACATCGGGGTGGTCGCCGAAGAGGGAGAACAACAGCGTGGGTGGGATGGAGATTTTGTCCGGGCCCGTGCCGTAATCGTTCTTCATGGAATCCTTTCCACTGACACACGGCAATCGATAGGCTCGACAAACGCGTTCCAATTCTCGATTCGCTCGAACGAGCTGAGCGAGTTTGAAGCGCCCGTCAGGTGTCTTTTCCGACTCGATGGGGTCCGGCCAGCAGAAGTTGTCAAGGCCGGCCATCTTGTCCACGTCCAACCCCACGCACACCGCATTGCGAACCGCTTCATCGATGGAGGCGGCGGCCATGGCGCCTGCGTCGATGTCGGAGTACCGAGGCGCAATACCGCACGAAATCACGAGACCGTGGGGGTTCCCGTGAATGGGGGCGATGACGCCGGCATCCCCTGGACCGTCGCGTTTGACGCCGACAAAGGGTTTGATGGCCGTTTGGGCAATGACTTCGTGGTCGTACTGGCGAACCCAAGTTTCCTTGCTGGCGATGTTTGGTCGCTTCAACATCCCTTCCAGGAGAGCGGTGTGGTCGGCGGTGGAAGGAGGAACAAACGGCGTCAATTGGGGTGGGCGCCATTCCGATTCGAGTTCGAGTTGTGGGACGCCGTCGTGGAGGAATTCAATGGGCAAATACGCCACGGTAGCGTCGTGATAGCGAACGTGAAACATGCCCGTTGACGTGAAGGTGGCCACGGCGGTGGCTTCGACTTCGTGAAGGTCAGCCATCGCTTCAAACGCCGCCTGATCGTCGGGCCGTACGGCAATGGTCATGCGTTCCTGGCTTTCAGAAACGAGGATTTCCCACGGCGACAACCCGGCTTGCTTCAGAGGGACCTTGGCGAGGTCAATTTCACAGCCGTTCGTGTATTCCGCCATCTCGCCGATGGACGACGATAGCCCGCCAGCGCCGTTATCCGTAATGCAGGTGATGAGGCCGGCATCTCTGGCCTCCAACACCATGTCAAGCATTTTCTTCTGCGTGATGGGGTCGCCGATTTGGACGGCGCTGGAAGGAGATTCTTCAGTCAGTTCAAGAGACGAAAACGTCGCACCGTGAATCCCATCGTAACCCACGCGACCGCCCACCATGTAGACGATGTCGCCCGCCACGGGGGTCTTGATGTGGGATGGGCGGCCGTCGGTGAGGGTGCGGGGCATGATGCCAACCGTGCCGCAATACACAAGCGGTTTTCCGATGTACCGGTCGTCAAACACGATGGCGCCGTTCACGGTGGGAATGCCTGATTCATTCCCGCCCACGCGAACCCCAGCGTGAACCCCACGCAACACACGAGAGGGGTGAAACAGGTTNTCCGGTAGGTTCCCTTCCCAATNGGGTGGNCCNAAGCAAAACACGTCGGTGTTTGCGATGGGGCGTGCGCCCAAACCGGTTCCGAGAATGTCTCGATTCACGCCCACGATGCCGGTCATGGCNCCGCCGTANGGGTCCAGCGCCGAGGGGGAATTGTGCGTCTCGGCCTTCATGCAAACGCTCCACGTGTCATCCCATGCAATAACGCCGGAATTGTCGTGAAACACCGAGAGCAACCAGTCGACGTCGTTTTGCATGTCGTGAGTGGGCTTCATGATGTGNGTTTTGAACAAGGAATCGACCACCGTGTCTTCGCCCGTCTCATGGTCGACGTGGTGAATTTTTGATGCGAAGATCTTGTGCTTGCAGTGCTCGCTCCACGTCTGGGCTAAACACTCGAGTTCAACGTCGGTTGGCGCATTCGGAACAATGCCCATGGCTTCACGTTGAGACCGAATGGCATCGTCTCGGTAGTGCGCCTGAATGGCGTGCATTTCGTTCAGGTTGAGGGCGAGAAGCCCTTCGGTGGAAATGGTTTCCAGCGTGGCATCATCGACCTCGAGGTTGATGGATTGAGGTTCAATGAACACCTGTTCGGGTGGGGTCGGGAAACTCAATTCAGGCCAAGCCTTGGCCTGACAATCGCTTCGGGTGGCCACCAAGGCCCGTTCGATGAGGTTGTTGTGGAGTGCCCCGGCAAGCCACGATTCATCGCAGTCGTCAGGAAGGCCGTAGAAAACATAGGTCAGGTAGGTGGCGATTTTGGCTTCGGCGTCCGATGGAAACAACGTCAGGAAACCGTCGGTGGCGGCTTTCCCTGGGTTGTCGGTCACGCCGGGCTTGAAGCCGACCGTGATGACGGCGTCAGGTGCATCGGCAAACATACCGGTGGAGAGGAGAATGGTGTTCGTGGCGCCCTGTTCGATGATGGGGTCGGCGAACAAGTCGTCGACGCGATCTGCGATGGCGTCGGCCGAGGTTTCGCCTTGGATGAGGTAGCCGCAGATCGACCTGACATGGGCAACGTCCACGTTGTGGTCGGCCTTGAGTTGTCGGCGCACGACATCGCCTCGAACGTCTCGCATACCTTCCCCCTGACGGGGCGTGACCTCAACACGAGTGACTGGCATGTTCTGCACCGTGCCCGTTGGGCAGGTGGAGGTTGTTCCATGCGCTCTTTGTAGTCTGCGCCTTCATCGGTTCAGCATCTTGGCCAAGAATTGTCCAGTTGGGCTCTCACTCACGGTCGCGACGGTTTCAGGCGTGCCCGTGGCGATGATTTGCCCGCCGCGCTCACCGCCTTCTGGACCGAGGTCGATCACCCAATCGCAAGATTTGACCACGTCAAGGTGATGTTCAATGACGATCAGCGTGTGCCCTTTGTCGCGAAGCTGGTGGAGCACGTTGATGAGTTTCTCGACGTCGCTAAACGAAAGACCCGTGGTCGGCTCGTCAAGGATGTAGACCGTGTGCTTGTTGGGCATGCGGCGCAGTTCGCTGGCCAGTTTCACGCGTTGGGCCTCGCCGCCTGACAGGGTCGTGGCAGGTTGTCCAAGTCGAATGTAGCCCAGACCGACCGCGTCAAGCGTAGCAAGGGTACGGTGAATTTTCCGATGGTTCTTGAAGAACTCAACGGCTTCGGCCACGGGCATTTCCAACACGTCGTGGATGGTGCGACCACGCCACTCCACCTCGAGGCATTCGCGCGTGTACCGCTTGCCGTTGCATATGTCGCAGGTGATCCACACGTCGGGGAGGAAATTCATTTCCAGTTTGATCGAGCCCCCGCCGCTGCACGCTTCGCATCGACCGCCTTTGACATTGAAACTAAAGTGCCCTGGTTTGTAACCTCGTTCCTTGGAGAGTTTGGTGTTCGCAAAGAGCGCCCGAATCTCATCGAAGACTTTGGTGTAGGTTGCGGGATTGGAACGCGGCGTTCGTCCGATGGGGGATTGGTCAATGATGATGACCTTGTCGACGTGTTCGACCCCCGACAAGGAAGCGTGACGTCCGGGAAGGGTTTCAGCACGGTGAACNTCGCGCTGCAGTGCAGGTGCAAGGATGCCGGACACCAGCGAGGATTTTCCAGACCCCGAGACACCGGTCACCGCCGTCATGCAGCCGATGGGAAAGGCGACATCGATGTTCTGCAAGTTGTTNTGCCGTGCACCCTTCACCTTGAGGTGGCGTTTGCCGGGTTTGGTTCGCNGGTCGGGCCAGGGTATGGATTTCCGGCCGCTCAGGTAGGCACCGGTGATGGAGTCTTGACTCGCCATCACTTCATCGGGCGTCCCGTTGGCGACGACCACGCCCCCCTCCAGCCCAGCACCTGGACCGAGGTCGCACAACCAATCTGCTTGACGAAGGGTGTCTTCGTCGTGCTCGACCACCAAGAGGGTGTTTCCAAGGTCGCTGAGNTCTCGAAGGGTCTTGAGGAGGCGGTCGTTGTCTCGTTGGTGCAAGCCAATGGACGGTTCGTCCAGCACGTACATGACGCCCGTCAGGCGGCTGCCGATTTGCGTGGCCAAGCGAATNCGTTGGCTCTCTCCGCCNGACAGGGTGTTCGCTTTACGGTCGAGGGTGAGGTAGTCGAGGCCCACGCTGTCNAGGAANCCGAGCCGCCCTTCGATTTCTTTGATGATCTCGGAGCCNATGAACATGCTTCGATCGTCAAGCGGCTCCAGCAGGTCCTGAAACGCCTCCGGTGGGCCGTCACCTTCAGGGTTCCAAGCCCGGACCAAACCCAANGCGTCGTGAACCGAACACTGACTCACTTCNGGGAGGCGNANACCGCCCACGGTGACGTAGCGTGCCGCTTGGTTCAACTTTTCACCCCCGCACGCAGAGCAGTCNAGGTCCGTCATGCAGGCAATCAACCGGTTTCGTGTTCGTTCACTGGTGGTTTCGGCATAGGTTTTCTCCAACCGAGGCACGATGCCCTCCCACGGTTTGCTGTACTTGTATTGCGAGCCGTTTTCTGAAGTGAATTCGTAATGGATCACGGTGGAGCCCGACCCGTACAGGAGGATGTCTTTCTCATCCTCGTCCAACATCTCAAAGGGAAGGGTGGTTGAAATGCCGTAGTGGTCGCAGGTGCACTCGAGGAGTTTGCGATACCAAGAGGGTGACATCGATTGACGCCANGGGATGACGCATCCGTTGGAGACGCTCATCGAGCCGTCAACGATGAGTTCGACGTTGAATTGGCGCTGAACGCCAAGCCCCTGACAGGTGCNNCACGCCCCAAGAGGTGAGTTGAACGAGAACACTCGAGGGGAGAGTTCGGGCATGAAGGCCCCGTGCTCGGGGCACGCGAAGTCCTCGGACCANGCNATGGTCTGGCCTTGCTCGGTGGCGTGNGCGTTGGAATTCTTGGAGAGTTTGGCATCGGCCTTCGGTGCTTCAAGGCTTTCAACGGCCAACGTTCCACCACCGAGGCGAAGGGCTGATTCGACCGCTTCGGTGAGGCGTTGTTTACGGTCCCTCGTGCACCGAAGACGGTCGATGCGAACATCGATGTCGTGCCGGAAATTTTTGTCGAGGGNGGGCGGTTCCTCAAACGAGGTTTCGTGGCCGTTGACGCGCCCGTTGAGATAACCCTGCTCGACAAGTTGCCGGAACAACTCCACGTGCGTTCCCTTTCGAGCACGAACGACCGGCGACCAAACCGCCACGCCGTGCCCCTCCATACGCCAGAAAATNTCATCGACGATCTCCTGAACGGTTCGACGGGCAACCTCTTTTCCACAACTCGGGCAGTGGGGTTTGCCAATTCGGGCCCAAAGGAGGCGGAGGTAGTCTTGGATTTCAGTGACCGTAGCCACGGTTGAACGTGGATTGTGGCTGCCTTGCTTTTGGTCGATGGAAATGGCCGGAGAAAGNCCCTCGATTGAATCGCAATCGGCTTTCTTCATCTGTCCAATGAACTGCCTTGCGTAGGAGGACAGGCTTTCGACGTAGCGCCGCTGCCCTTCGGCGTAAAGTGTATCAAACGCCAAGCTCGATTTCCCGGAGCCNGAGACACCCGAAATAACGACGAATTGCCCTTTCGGGAGGTTGACGGAGATGTCCTTGAGGTTGTGGGTTCGCGCCCCTTTGACCTCAATCCAACCGTCCTGACCTGTCGACAAGGTAAACGCTCCAATCTTTACCACCGGTCAACAGTTCTTCAAGTCGTGCTTTTGCTTATGGCGTGAACAGCGTGGTCATGGAATGAAACGAACGGTGTGTTGAAAGTATCAAAATCGTGGTACTGCGCCCCTGCACGGAAGAACAAGCCTTCATAACCCACTGGAAGACCTTCGGCCCCGTGGAATCCCCAAAGATGAACCCAGTTTTCGTGGCNCAACGATGCTGTTTGCGGTGCGGTCGTGTCGAGAACATCGGCACCGAGAGCATTGACAGATGCGCTGATTGTGAAGCCATGGCCTTCAACATCGATTAAGCCGGCGAGCAGTTTCAAGACGAGTGAAACGCCTTTGGTAAAGGTGATTCAAACCGAACCGGGTCGTCCGACTCGGGATGAAGAAACTCGAGTGCNTGGGCGTGTAGCATCACGCGCCCGTGCGGATCGGAAGCGGCCCCGTGTCGCTCATCACCCACCACCGGTGCGCCGAGGTGTTGCATGGCCATCCGAATTTGATGGCGTCGGCCGGTTTCGATGGAAAGTTCAACCAGGGAGGTTTCCGATGACGAGTTCAACGTGTGATAGTGGGTGATCGCCTTCTTTCCCTGGGGATGTGATTTGTTNACGGCTTTGACGTTCAGGTGCTTGTCCTCCATCAGCCAACTGTTCACCGTGCCTGCGGCTGGGGTGGGTGTGCCCTCAACCAGGGCACGGTAGGTTCGATGCACCTCTCGGTCGTGGAATTGCTGTTGAAGATCCCGTTTGGCTTGTTGGTGCTTGGCGAACACCATGACACCGGACGTGTCCCGGTCAAGGCGATGCACGATGAAGCACCATGCCTGAGGGTCGCTTTCTTTGAGGTACTCCACGCAGCGACTGTGCAGGGTGTCCACTTCCAGACGATCCGTTGCGACTGAAAGCAGTTGATGCGGTTTGTTCACAACCAGCAGCGTCTCGTCCTCAAACAGCACCTCGAGTTGAACCGTTGAACGGGGAGCGGGTGGGGGAGTGCGCTCCTCGGCGCGCTGCCGAACGATGACGTCAACCGTATCGCCCGACGCTACACTATGCTTCGCACGATGAACCACGTCATCGTTCACGAGCACTCGTCCTTGGGTGAGCATCTTTCGAAGTTTGGTCGAGCTTGAAGCAGGGTACATCAGTCGAAGCACAGCGAGCAATTCCGCGTCGTGTTCAGCCCTGTGCCTCATCACCATCACCTACAACACGAGGACATCGATCCATTCCCCAACGTCNCCGGACTGGCCGGGTTGTAACAAGGTCAACCCGCTCGCACTGGCCAAGCTCTCGAGGTTGCCCGAGCCTTGGTGGCGCGGCTGGTGAGCCATCATACCTTCTTCGGTTGAGGTGAGGGTTACCCGTCGGAGCGTGACGCAGTCGTTGGTCGATTTGACAGGATCGCANAGTTTGGCTCGGACCGTCCATTCCTTGGGTCCGTCGGTTCCCAGCGCGTGCCGTAAATACGGTGCGACCAGCATTCGAAACACCACGTGGCTGGACACGGGGTTACCCGGGAGTCCAAAGAGCGGCGTGCCCTCCCAGAGCCCGAACAACGGCGGGGAGCCNGGGCGNATTTTCATTCGCCAAAAATGAAGGTCGCCTTCCTCTTCCATGAGACGTCGAACGTAGTCGAATTCACCCATTGAAACACCGCCGGACGTCAGGATAAGATCGCAGGTTTCAGCCGCTTGGGACAACGCCGCTCGCAACGCATCCATCGAATCCGCCACCGACATGAAACGAACGGCCGCGTGTCCTGCCCACTCCACCAGCCCGGCCAAACCAAAGGAGTTGGATTCGTAGATCTCGCCGTGATTCAGCGGTTCGCCCGGGGNTTTGAGTTCGTCGCCCGTTGAAACAACGGCCACGCGCAGTCGTTTGTACACCAAGACCGAGGGGTGCCCCATCGTTGCACACAACCCGACNCGGGAAGGNGTCAGNCGTTGGCCCTTGACCAGAGCAACGGTGCCCTGCTTGAGGTTCTCGCCCATCCGCCGGACGAAATGAGGTTTTGGTGCTTCGNGGAACACGACGCGATCGCCTTCCACCGAACAACGTTCGATGGGAAGAATGGCGTCGGCGCCTGTCGGCATCGGCGCACCCGTCATGATGCGGACGGCTTGCCCGGGCCCCACCTCTACCGCTTCGTTGGCTCCCGTCGCCGCTTGAAGNCCGACGACGTTCAGCGTGAGNGGGTACGTCGCCTTCCTGTCAAATCGGCAGGCAAAGCCGTCCATGGCCGAATTGTCGAACGGTGGGTCGTTGACCGTGCTGGCAAGGTCTTCCGCCAGAACCCGGTTGGNGCATTCGTCGATGGAAATGCGTTCCGTGTCCAGCGTCGGAGGGGTTTGGAAGCAGATGGTGCGTGCTTCCTCGACCGAAATGAAGTAGGGAAGGTCATCCATGGNTGCTCCAAGGAAGGGTCGTGCTTGAGATTGTGGGTCAACGGTAGAATGATGGAGGGGGGTTCAATCCCGGTTCATGGTTGACGGTTTGGCGCTTTCCCAAGCCATTCAGACCACGTTCCTCACCAGTGGAACGGCCACGCTGTTTGCAACACTCATCGGCGTCCCTCTCGGGGCGTGGTGCGCCAGGCAGCATCACCGCGCATTTCGACGATTGAAGACCCTGATCACCGCCCTTTACGGGCTTCCACCCGTGGTCGTGGGNGTGTTCGTCTACTCGTTGTTCTCAAAATCTGGCGCCCTGGGTTCGTTGGACTTGCTCTTCACCGTTGAAGCGATGATTTTTGCCCAGACCTGTCTGATTTTACCGTTGGTCTGGGGCGGGTCGTGGACAGCGTTCGAGGGGGTCGGAAAAACCAGCAGNGACACGTTGGCGACGTTGGGCATCAACGAGCGTCAACGCCTGTTCCTTGAGATTCGATTGGCGAGTAACGGCGTCTACCACGCCGTCGTCATCGCCTTCGGACGAGCCATCGCTGAAGTGGGTGCCGTNATCATGGTGGGTGGAAACATCGCTGGTAAAACACGCGTCATGACGACGAGCATCGTGCTCGAGACTTCCAAAGGCAACATGGAACAAGCCGGGGTGCTCGGCCTCCTGCTTCTGGCCTTGTCGCTGGCGTTGGTGGGGCTGGCGGCCATGGTGCAAACAAGACGGAAGCGGTCTACGGAGCCAATTCTTGGGGAGGNGTTGCCTCAGCCAACTGCGTTTGAAGGGGAGGAAAAGAAAACCATCACGGTCCAGAAATCTGGGCGGACGGTGCTTCACGAAGTGGTGCTTCGACTCAAACCCGGTACCATCACCGCCGTGGTCGGTGAGTCAGGTGCAGGGAAAACCACGTTATTACGAGCCCTTGCGGGGTTGGAGGGTGATGATGTAAAATGTGGACCGAAATCCTGCATTTATGTCCAGCAAGAACCCGTGTTGTTGACGACCTCGGTGGCCTCAGAGATGATGCTCCCCCACCGATTGTTTCCGAGCCTCCCCCCGACCGGTCAAGCGTACGCTCAACTGCTCCAGCTCGACGACAAAATTCAGCAAAACGTGATTGATTTGTCCGGCGGGGAACGACAACGTTTGGTGCTTGCGCGACAACTTTCGTTTTCGCCATCCTTGCTGCTGCTTGATGAATGCACGTCCAATTTGGGTTGGCTGCACGTGCAGACCATCGAAAAAGAACTGATGCGTTTGCGGGACGGAGGAACGTGCATCGTGATGGTCACCCACAACATCCCGCAAGCCCAGCGCATGGCGGACAACATTGTGGTGCTTCACGACGGAACAATTCTGGACGACGACGATCCGTTCGCAGCATCGCTGCTCAAAGGTCAATGGTTGCAGCCTTAATCAACAAAAAACGCNGGTTCCCCGTTGATCGTGTAGTTCGCAATCAGCGCCTTTCCATCACCGAGGAGGAAGGATTGGAAGGTGTGGGCCGCCGTTGTGTTTCTTGATTGAATGATGAGGTAGCTGTACGGGTTGTCAACGATGGTGTCGTTAAATTCGGATGTTTGGAGGTCGATGGTGGTCTTGAATTGAAGGGCCGTTCCGCGATCCGAGAAGGTTACGCAACCTTTCTCATCGGCCATGTTGATNGCTGCACCCATGCCCTGACCGATCGAGAAATACCAGTCGCCGGGTGGATGAACGCCGTTGGAATCCTCGACCAGTGGGAGGTTTCGGGTTTCGTTAAGATGTCGCCAGATGGTTTGTTCCTTCACGTGGGTCCCCGAATTGTCTCCCCTTGAAACAAAACACACCTCGTCGTCCGCAATGGATTCAAACGCATCAAAAATGGAACCCTCCAACGTCATGGGCCCCAACAACACGAAGGCGTTTCGAGCCACGGGAACACGCTCAAGGGCGTAGCCGTTGTTGACAAACGTCGCTTCCTGCTCGGGAGCATGGACAATGAGCGCGTCCACATCACCGTTGCGTCCCAATTCCAAGGCGGCGCCGGTACCTACGGCCACGTACTCAACGTCAACGTCATGAGACCGTTCAAAATCAGCAACCAAGACGTCGAGTAGCCCCGAATCCCGCATGGACGTGGTGGTGCCTAGACGGAACGAATCCTCTGAAACAGAAGCATCGAGACAGCCTGCTGACGGTGCCAACACCAGTAATAGGGCGACAACGGCCAGGCGCATTTCAATCGAACTGCATGGTGTGCCCGCATTCCGGATACGTGCAAGAAACGGTGTAGCGGGAGCGTTTTGGCTTTGGAATTTTCAGCATGGACCCGCACATTTCACACTGGATTTTGATCGTCTCTGGACCCTTGGGTTTGGGCGCGTCGCCGAGGGTACGTCCGACATCGGTTGACCATCCGAGCGAATCGGAGTATTTGTCTGAGGTGGTGTTCAATTTCGACTGCTTAAGGGAAAGGCGCATCTTGCGCTTGCGCTTGCCTTTTTTCTTGCCGGGGGGTTTTGCAGCCATGGGACTCAAGGCTTCGCTGGGCGTGGATGTATTCAATCGCTTCGCTTGGTTTGGCACGTTTGTGAAATCAAAAAGATGCGGTGGATGATGAAGTCTGGANATTCACTTATTCAGCGGCCTCTTCACCAAACCCTTCGAGGTGCCGCTGCCGATCAGGGTTGATGCCAAAGGCCTTGGCTTGCAAATCGAGCATGGTTCGCTCTTTACTGGTGATGATGCCGTCGGCGTTGGCGGCTGCAAACACTTCGAGGTACTGCAGTTCCTGCATCGTGTGAGCCTCTGGCATCAGCGCAGCGGACAAGTTCGAGAACACGCGGAAAAGTGGTCGTCGCAGCGCGATGAGTGGGACGCCAACGATCAGTCCGCCGACCAGTCCACCACCAGGAATCGCCGTTTCCACCGCCTCGGAGGCGATGAGGAGGGAGAGGGCACCAAACCCTGTGAAAGCAGCTGCAGTGAACCCCTTGCGCAGACGTTCGTCAATGCCCATCACCTCATGTTTGAGAATGGCATAGGTGAAAATCGTCCCCTCAAAAAGAGCAGAGAAAATGTGGCACAAGAGCATCAGCGGACCACCNATGGCGGCGATTTTCACCCCTCGGTCGTTGGTGGTCTCTGGGTTAAACAGCGTCATTTCCGGGGAGGAAAGGCCGAACGCTATTGAAAGCCCAATCAGGGTTGTGAAACCTCCGAGCATGAAGGTGACTTTGACAACAAAACCGGTTCGTAAGGCTTTGATTTCTTGAAGGTTGTATCCGTTGGTCTCCACACGGGCAGGGTCTCGACTCAATCGCACCATGAACGCCGCGACAAACACCAGCGGAAGCGTGGTGATCAAGACCAGGGGTAGGAGGGCGGCGCCGGAGCTGCCGCTGATGTAGACGATGGGGTAAACCGAAGCAAAGGATTCGGGACAGACAGGGTCGTAGCCAAGGTCAGTACCGAAAACGGTGTTTCCAACACCCTGAGCCAAAGGTTCTGCACAATAAATGTGGACCATGTCTCCCAATGTACCAGGCAAACCACCCAGGGAGATGAAGGGGAATAACAGCGCAAGAAACGACACGACTGGAAGAATCCAGATCCGTTTCCATTGAAACACACGTCGAATCCGTTTTGCTCGCTCCGATTCGATGAAGAAAGAAACCAGAGCGACCATCATCATCATTCTTGTGAGGCCGGTGATGCCTGACACCGCACGCAACCACACAACGGTTTGAAGCGTACCGAGTGAAAAGGGGTAAATCCAGTAAAACGCGAGTGTAGCGGCCATGAAACCTTCAATGAGTAAAATCATCCCGATGGCTTGATTCTTGAGGTCTTTGCTGCCGGACCTGAAAATGAAAAGAGCAAGGCCAATCAGAAANATNCCGGTGACCATACCGATGATGGCGACGGCATGGTTGAGAGCGAAAACGCCAGAAATTGAGAACTCGAANTTCCCAAACACCCGAGCGAAATAGTCCAGAGGTGAACCAACATCCCCCACATTTTGCCTACACTGTAGAAGTATTCAAGCGATTGCCCGGCCGATGAGTATTTGAAATTGAATTAACGACCCAAAGTGAAGGTGGGGTGAGCGCTCATTCAGCGGCCTCTTCACCAAGTCCTTCGAGGTGTCGCTGACGTCCGGGATTGATGCCGAAGGCCTTGGCTTGCAAATCAAGCATGGTTCGCTCTTTATCGGTGATGTAGCCGTCAGCATTGGCGGCTGCAAACACCTCGAGGTATTGCAGTTCCTGCATCGTATGCGCCTCCGGCATCAGCGCAGCGGACAAGTTCGAGAACACGCGGAAAATAGGTCGTCGCAGCGCGATCAGCGGAACACCGACGATGAATCCGCCGATCAACCCACCGCCGGGAATCACCGTTTCCATCGCTTCGGAGGCGGTGAGCAGAGAGAGCGCGCCAAACCCTGCGAAGGTGGTTGCAGTGAACCCCTTACGCAGGCGCTCATCGATACCCATGACCTCATGTTTGAGGATGGCATAAGTGAAGATAACGCCTTGGAAAAGTGTCGACAAGATATTCATGAGGAGGGCAAAAGCCCCTCCAATTGCAAGTGCTACAACACCAGTGTTATCTGAGGTTTCGGGGTTGAACAACGTCATATCAGGAGATGTGAGGCCGAAACCAGCAGCAAGCGCAATCATGAGGAGGACCGCCCCCAGCATGAATCCCACTTTCACGAGAAAACCTGTGCGCAAGGCTTTGATTTCATCAAGGTTGTAACCATTGGCATCCACGAGTTCTGGATTTCGAGCCAGGCGAGCCATAAAAATCGCCACAAAAACCAGCGGCAAACTCGTGATAAGGACGGCTGTGAGAGTAAATTCGCCCGTGCTGGTACTCACGTAGATTGCTGGGTATATTGCAGCAAATGTTTCCGGGCAGACTGGGGTATAACCTAGTTCGCTGCCGAAGACAGTGTTTCCAACACCTTGATTCGAGGGTTCAGCGCAATAGATGTGAGCCATGTCACCAATTGCGCCATCGACGCCGTGTGTTAAAAGAGGGTACAAGATAATCAAAAAAGATACAACTGGAAGAATCCATACGCGCTTCCACTCAAATATGCGTCGTACCCGTCTCGCCCACTCTGTTTCGATGAAAAAAGAAACCAAGGCGACCATCATCATCATTCTCGTGAGGCCGGTAATGCCTGCTAAAGGTCGCAACCAAATAACGGATTGAAGTCCCTCTAGTGAGAAAGGGTAAATCCAATAAAAACCGAGTGTGAAGGCCATGAAACCCTCAATAAGTAAAATCATCCCGATAGCTTGATTTTTGAGATCTTTACTGCCGGATCTGAAAATGAGAAGAGAGAGACCGGCCACAAAAAGTCCGGTTATGGCCACAATAAACGCCACAGTGTGGTTAAGCGCAAAAACTCCGGAAACAGAGAATTCAAAGTTACTAAACACTCGGATGTAATAATCTAGTGTCGAACCAACATCTGACACACTACTCCCATATTTGGAGAGATTTTCAAAATTATGTCGATTCGATTTCCCTCCTTTGTTGAGTTGAGTAGTCGATTGTATTTTGAAGCAAAGTATTGAGATAGAGAGACGGTTTGCGTTGAATCATGGGGAGAGATGCACGTAGAGCACTCGGTCTCGTATGCATCATGATGCTCGCTCCACTCTCTGGTTGCTTTGGAGAAGGGGACGATAATGGACCAGTTGGAGAAAACGATGTTACCGTCACACCTGAAACGCTCATTGGTGGAATCTTCCAAGGCCTTACAATTTCTGCTGACCGTGACCTCTCAGCCTTTGTTCCATATTTGATGATGAATCCTGACACAGGCTTTGTCCAAAATTCAACTGTGGTTGATCTGAAAGCAGGCGAGAGCGTATTGCTCACAGTTCTTGCACCGCCTCGAACCGATACTGCTGTTGTTCTGCTTGGAGATTATGGACGTGAAAATTGGCCAATTCGTGATCTCAACGAGTCTTGGAAAACATGGTGGGAACGAGGAGGTTATGATGACAAGAGTTCTCAAGGAATTACCCGAATCGTCGGCAACAATGGGACACTGGATACTGTGCAAGCATCCAACTCAAATGGTGGTGCTGTTACACCAGTTCTTCTCTCTATCATGCGCCCAGAAGCCCCTGGTTTTTCAGAGGCAGAAGGTAGTCGCCACTCAACTGGAATGGTTGATGGTCGAACCGTTTTCAATTACATCAATGTAATATCGGACGAAACGCCCGACCCAACAGATCTTGCTGACGGTGCCGTAGGTTATCTAGATCGCTGGGCAGGGCAAGGGAATGCCGCATACGAAGATGCTGCCC
>PBOE01000010.1 GCA_002725275.1 Methanobacteriota archaeon | reverse complement strand
ATCTTTCGTTCTTCGACTCGAGCAGCTTGACCAAGGTCTTCATGAGCAAGGTCGTCCATGTTGGTGATGATGCGCCCACCGGTTGCTTTGGAGAGTGCTTCCATGTCTGATTTCTTCGCTCGTCGAATCGCAAAGACGCCGGCCTTGCTCAAGTAGTGTTGAGCTAGTTCATCGATTCCTTTCTGGCAAACCAAGACGTTCGCTCCAGAACTCGTGATTTTGTCAACAAGCCCTCGGATGTAATTCTCCTCCTCGGCAAGGAAAGATGCAAGTTGGTTCGGGTCTGTAATCTGAATCTTTGCATCAACTTCGGTCTTTTTGACTTCTATGGCCGAGTTGACCAGAGCGATTTTTGCATCGTTGATACTTCGAGGCATTCCTGCATGAACGCGTTCTTTATCCAAGAGAATGCCATCAATGAGTGATGAATCTTTGATGGATCCACCTTGGCGTTTTTCGACCTTAATATCGCTTAAGTCAACAATTCGTTCTCCTTCATCAATCACTCCAACAGCGTTCACTGCACGTACACAAATGTCTGCCATGAAGGCTTTAACAGCCCCAGCAGATTTTCCAGTAAGGGAAGTTTTTGCCACTTCAAGAAGAACTTCATCGTTCCCTTCAGTCGAAATTCCATGCCCTTCGAGCAAAGAAATTGCCTTTTCAGCAGCAAGACGGAAACCTTCGCAAATAACAGTAGGGTGGACATTCTGTTCAATCAGATCCTCTGAACGCTTGAGAAGCTCACCGGACAAGACGACTGCCGATGTCGTTCCATCATAGCAATGTTGTTCCTGAGTTTTTGCTACCTCGATAATCATCTTTGCAGCTGGATGCTCGATATCCATTTCTTTGAGAATTGTCGCACCATCGTTTGTGATGACCACATCTCCCATCGAATCAACAAGCATCTTGTCCATGCCTTTTGGACCGAGTGTCGAACGCACAGAATCTGCAACTGCCTTCGCAGCAGCAATGTTGTTTGATTGAGCGCTACGACCCCGAGTTCGTTGTGTTCCTTCTTTGAGAATGAAGATTGGTGCTTGTCCATTTCCGTACATTTGAATCACCTTGTGTTTGTGGCGAGGTGCTGAGGGTCTTGAACCCTACGACTGACCAATTTACAATTGACCGTCGAGATATTGTTGACCATAGTGCTCCCATTGCTCCATAGTCCAACCAGCTGGTAGACCTTCTGGTGGAAGAGGAGGTCCACCTGAGGCATCAGGGGTGGTATTGGGAGAAAGGTTTCCAGAAATTGCGCTATCAGAGATATTGTAGGTTATATTTTGAATAATTGGAGGTGGCGAATTATTTGGCACAGCCGCTGGCTCAGGACTTGGCGGTGAGGCCATTGGAACGGTTGGTGCTGCTGCGACTGCTCCATAGGTTGCTGATAATGAATCCTGATACATCATTTCATCCCAATCATCAAGATCATCATCTTTTTCGATTGTCGTGAGAATCTTAAACGTGATAAAACCAAGAACACCAATTACAATCAAGAAACCGGACCATAGAACAATGTTCTTGACAAGTTCTGACGTTTCCTCTGAGGAGGATACACCATCATCTGCAGTTGAGGGTGATTGCTTCTGTAATACCACGGTTAGTTTTGCCGTAGGAGAGTCCGCTACAGTTAACGAAGTTGCATAGATTGTGAAATTAACAGTCAGGGAGTCGGAAGGTAGGTTGAAGAGTGTTGCCTCACCAACCTCAATCTCAACAGTAATTTTTCGAGACTCATCAGATGCAAGCGAAAAACTTCGATCATTGTCATCGATCTTGAGATTAATGTATTTTGACCAATCACCATCAACCTTGTCGATTGAGATGGTTTGTGTAGGCGAAATGGCAGGATTGAGCCTGTTATCTACCGTGATTTCCATCGTGTAGATGAAATTCGCTTCATCGATGGAAATGGGGTCAGAAGGAGTCAAGTCAATGGTTCCTTGTCGGCCGACAAGGTAGGTTGCTTCTCCAGTATCGGAGATGGTTGGGTCGTTAACAGATGTTGCCGTCAGTCGAAGTGTTTTGGTCAATTCAGCCTCAGGCAAGAAGAGGAAACGAACCTTTGCCTCCCAAGACTCACCTGGAGCGATGACCGGGGTTGTTGCTACTCCATCAATAGGAACAGGATCGATAAGATATGCCTCCATGCCTTGAGGGACATCGAGAGTTATGGTGAATCGGTCATCTTCATTTCCATAATTGGTTATTTCAAACGAGCGGTCAGTCGTATCTGGTGACCCTGGTAGGAACGATTGGTCGGACGATTCATCCGATACACCAACTGCGGCAGTATCGAGAATCTCAACATTGATTCTGTAGGAGACCGAAACTGAAGGATCCTCAATATTCGTGGCAATGACATCCACGTAGTACGGGGCAGGAGACAAACCTACTGGCATTGGTAGGGTCAGAATCAAGGTCGTTTCTCCATCCCATGCGTCGAGGTTAGAGGTTGTTTCACCAGCAAGTTGAGCGCCGAGCAAGTATTGATGAGGACCGCCAAGAGATAATGCGTATTGTTCATCATCATTTCCAAGGTTGAGCAGGGTTAAGTAGACAGTTTCAGTTACGCCATCTGCTGCGCTTTGGAAGGTATCCTCATCGGTTGAAATTGAAGCTTGGCGAAGAATTGGAACCTCAATGTTGCGGCCGAGGATGTCTGCGCCGAAGAGGGATGTACCACAAGCAGGGCATGTGGCACGTAGGTTGAACGATACGACACCTGGCGTTGCAAGACTATCCGCTGTCACATTGAGGAATAAATTGGCAACTTCAGCTTTCTGAAGAATGATTGGATTCTGAACAATGACTCCCGTCTCATTTTCAACAACCGCACTCCAATCGTCTTCCGAGAATGTTGAAACCAAATTGTAAGAAGCATCGCGATTCCCTACGTTTTGGAGTCTGAACGGGATCGTTCCTGATTCACCAGGCAGTAATGTATCTGCAAGTAAGGGCACCTGAGATGTTAGAGAGACCCCAAACTGTTCTGTAACAGCGAGGTCCATCGATACGCGGCCTTTCTCACCTGAATTCGTTCCGCCACTATCCATGAACCAAACTTCCCAAGTTTGTTGTTGGACATCCGCTCCTGCTGGGATGCTGATATTGACGTAGACGTCCGTCGTTTTTCCAGCACCGAGACCTTGAACGATAACCGGTGAAAAGAAATCATTTGGATTCGTGGTTTCAATGCGAATTGAAGGGAATGCTGGATCCATCCATGTCAAGTTCGTAACGTTCGAGTATACTGAAATGGTTGCGCTTGAGTAACCCATGTTGGTAACCAAGCAATGCAATGAAACAGTGTTCGAAGGTGGTGAAGAGAAACCCGCTTCGGGGTTATCACAGTTGACATCAAGCGTGAAATCGCTCACCTTTGAAATTCCGAATTGAATAAAGTCATCAACATGCATGCCCTCTGAAGCTCCACTGCTGTCTGAGTGGAAAAGAAGCCCGATTGAGAAGGAGTTGCCTCCGAGGAACAAGTCCGGGTTTGACAATCCGGGTATTTGAGCCCAGTCAACTTGTGGATCCCAAGAGACGTTACTCCACTGCCCTTCAGCAGGACTTGGCGCTGCGTTTGAAAAATTCCATACAAGTGATTCCATTTTGTTGTTGTAATTTCCTGTACCTCTCCAGAGTTCGAACCCAACACTGTCTCCTGCAGCCATCGACCCCCACGTTTGAGCATAGAACTGCGTAGAGATGAATTCTCCAGAAAAGAATGTCTTTCGACAGAGGTTGATTCCATGGGCCACTGAAAGAGCATTGTCGTATTGCCCAAGTGCTCCACATTGACCATTTGCGCCTACGACGAATACATTGATGAGACGATCGTGGGCATTGGAGGGATATTCTGCTCCGGGATTGGAGTGTCGCCAATGACTGGCTCCTTCGGGCCCTCCATTATCCGTTTGCCAACTTCCAGTCCCTATTGCGTTCCCTCCACCTGATGGGTATCGTCCAGTTTCGAAGGTTGAATCTGCTGACGCTTGGAAACCGTCGAATTTGTTCTTCATGATGGCAACTGGAACCGCCTTTTCCATGACATCATTTCCATTGATATCGTCATTTGCGTATAGTACGGAAGCTCGTATGATAAGACCTCCAGATAGATCATTGGTGGTCGTATTGAGAATGGAATGGGCGATGAGTGGTGTCCAGAGGAACGTACCTTCATTTTGCTGTCCACCCAATAGATCGGGCGTTGTAAAATTCGACGATTCGATCACATATCCAATTGGATGCACAATCTCCATGAGGACAAAAGCTGATTTTCCTGTTAGTGAGTTACCACCCAGTTGAACCTGAATCTTCACTTCAACCTGTTGACCCATGACCAAATAATCTACGGTGGATTGATCCGATTGAACCCATGTCGAAACGTTCGAGTTTTCAATGCTGATTTTCTTAATGAAGAAATCGTCGTTATTTCCTCCGCGACCAGATGCTGCTTCGGCTGAATCCATAACAAGTAAGGAAGCCGTTTGGAAGACCATAAGTGCAATCAAAAGCATAGGGATACTACGTCGCATTGTCATCAACAATCCCTCCAACAACTTGCATCATATGAAGATGGCCGTTGTTTGCTCTCTTGTTTATTCACGATGTTCTTCAGGTAGAAGGCCTTGAATAGCAGGCTGGTCATACGGAGGTGATTCTTCAGTTTCAACTTGCAAAAGGCTGTTATCAAACTCGGGCAAATCAATCACAGGTTCCTCTTCCAATGACGGAAGTGATGGTGTCGATAAGTTGGAAGTCGTTTCTTGAACTGCATCGATACTCGTTGGTGTTGCCGAAGCCATAGCTGCCAGTCCAGTTGCCACCTCTTGACCTTTAGAGGCTACTCCAGCCGCTGCTGCAACTGCGAGGGTTGCGCCAGTCGTTACTGCTGCAGTAGTGACTTTTCCGAGGAGACCAAAATCTGGTGAGTCTCTATCATCAAATCGAGACACAACATCGTTGTGGTGATTCATCCAATCTGGGGGATTTGTTGAACCTCCTTCCAAAACTGCAAGCGTTGTAAACGCCGCCAAGGGCATGACCGCCAAAGCGGTCAGAAGATCAAGGAAACTTGTCTCGGGAATGACTGCACTACCAAGGAACGTTTGGAAAAGATTGGCTTCAAATGTAATCGATAACTCAGTGTCTTGACCCATCCAACCAAGAACAACCAAACTTGCAAAACGCCCCATGAGCCACAATACCAGGACCGGTGCAAGCCAGGAGAGTTTTGTCATCGAAATCAGCCATCGACGTGTGAAGGTTGCTATACCAATGTACTTTCGACAAAATCGAGGATAAAGTCGCATAGCTGCAAGCAGTCCAACAATGTACAACAAAATTGCAAGCTCAAGTCGACGATTCAAGCGGACAATGGACTCTGGAACCATCATGACAAGAGTGAGCGGAATGGTTACGAGGAGAATTTGAAATGGTACAGCAAGAAGGAGCAAACCTCCGTGTGTCGAAATCAACGAATGTCCACGCATCATCCTACGATTGACGAGGGTTGACAATGAGCCATGAGGGGACGTTGAGAAGTTTTCACGTGCTCGACGTAAACTCGATGCGGAACGACCGGCTCTCGACATACCTAATGCTGCCATCCATCCTCCACGTTCAACAACTCGAATCGGACGATATCCTCCCATGACCAAAGCGAGGAACAATGCAAGCATTCCATACCCAAGGGATGCAGCCATAATCCAAGGCAGCATTTCTCTTTGAATGCCGATTGTAATGTTTTCACCAGTCATATTCAGATCGAGTAAATATGTGATGGAAAACGCAGCCATTGGAGTAAGAAAAATCTGGCAGAAAACAACGAATGTTAGCCATATACGGGCAGTCAAAGGTCCACGATTGGCCTGCCCCATAAAGCCGATGGATTGGAATGGTTAGACAAAGGTTCCCCTTAATTTCTTGGAGTGTGTGTCAATTTTGAGACTCTTCGGGAACGACCATTGGATGTCCATCACTGAGCCAAAGCCGAAGCATTCCACGGAAGATCCCATCTTTACGAGGTCGGCCAAGATCTGGACGAAGCATATCGTCAAGCTTCCTTGAGCATGATTCACAACGGATCGATTCAACCCACCATTGCGGCTGTGGATGTGGACAACAAGCACCTTCGGAGTCTGCGATATTCATGACCATCTGCAATCTTTGAGCCATCTCTAAGGTGCAAGCAACCGGTGGACCTCCAAGAAGAGCCTGTGCACGAGAGAGGAGTGTCCAACCTCCAGCAAGGAACAATCCGTAACCGAATGTGGATTGGCCGCCAAGAATACTGAGATAGCCGAAGAACAAAGGCAAGACAGTTGTAAACGTTCCTAGCCGGTGAAACCAACGCATGTGAAGTACGCGTTGGGTGAGCCGTGGAGAGAGTGGTATCGGCTCTGGATGTGGTGGAAATTTTGTGTTAAATCCGGAAGTTCTGCTCAGAATCATGAAAGGTACACGTGGCATGAGATGGCCAAGAAGAAAGCCCGCAATCAAGAACAGTATTGCTGATATCATGAAGAAAACCTACTGTTCTTGGAGGCGTTTCAAGGTTGCTTCGACCTTATCCATGCCTTTCGAGATATCTTCCTGCGAAATTGTGAATGCGAAGCGAAGGTGCCCCTCGCCAGATGGTCCAAATGCTGTACCAGGTGAACAAAGAACACCATCTTTGAGAAGTTCCATAGCGAGATCTTGACTGTTCAATCCAGGAACCTGTATCTTGGGAAACACATAGATTGAACCCTTTGGACGATGACATTCAACCCCCGGCATGGCATTCAGTCGGTCGACGATAAGATTGCACCGAGCATGGAATTCTTTTGCCAAAATATCAGGATAATCTGAAGCTTTTTCCATCGCCTCGAGAACTGCGTACTGCATTGCATCATTTGAACAGGCTGTGATGTAATATTGCATTTTGATGACTTGCTTCATAGCTTCTAAATTGGCAGACATGATGTAACCAATCCTCCATCCCGTCATTGCAAACGTCTTGGAGAAGGAATTGATGAGCATCACTTTGTCGTAATCGGTACCAACAAAAGAAACGTGTTCGGAATCGAATACAATTCGGTCGTAGACTTCATCCGAGAGAATCCAAAGGTTGTGGCGCTTAGCAAATTCAAGCAATTCATCACGTTGTTCAGTTGTTAAGGTACCGCCAGTCGGATTAGAAGGAAAGTTGTACAGAATTGCAACCGTATTTTCATCGACCAAGGCTTCGAGATGTTCGATGGTTGGAACAAATTCATTTTCGAAAAGACATGGATAGTATCGGCTTTCTCCCCCACACAGCGTCACATCAGGCCCATACAGCGGGAAATACGGTTCAGGCAAGAGAACATTCTTGCCAGGATCGACAAAAGTCAGAAAAAGATTGAGCAAGGCATTTGTTCCTGACATGGTGATACAGACATTGTCCTCTGTCAATCCTGATTCAAGATGGTGCCAAGACTCTGCGATCTTTGAGCGTAATGGAGGTAATCCAGCGGTTGTGGTGTATTTGTTTCGACCGTCAAGCATTGCTTGATGAAAGGCTTCAATGGCGATTGGAGGCGGTTGAAAATCTGGTTCACCAAGGCCAAAACTGATGACGTCATCGCCCGCCAAATCAAACATCTTACGGACACCTGTCGGTTGAATTGCCAAGGCTCTCTGGCTAAAATCACCCATCACCATCACCTCCAGAATCGGATTCAATGATAGCATCGAGGACTTCCTGTTCGGCAAGTGTTGGCGGAACATAAGTCGCATTCTTGCTTTCGTATTCATCACCATCGCCACCAAGCAAAATAATCAGAGCAAGCACCAATAAGGCAAGGGCTAGTCCTGCCATGACCAGCTCCTGGAAGCCAAATTCTTCCCCTTCAGTGCTTCCATCCCACGTTCCGTAAACGGTCGTTGCAACCATCAGTGATTGAACGCCTTCCGAGTTAACAGCACGGATCTCAATAGATCGATTACCTTCCAGTAATTTTGACGTATCAAGAGCAATAGTCCAATTGAAACGAGCAAATGCTCCAAGAGTTTCTGCCCCTTCATCAAACGTTGCAGACATCCACTCACCACCATCAATACGATATTCAACAGAAGAAACTGCACTCACCTGTCCCCAGGCAAGTCCTTTGAGTGTTGCAATACCATCGGATGTGTTCGTATCCATAATGTGGACTTGCGTTGTAACATCAACCTCTCCGGTTAATCCTTGATACTTTAAATCAAAAGCCATTGAAACAGCAGCGTAAGCATCCACCATTCCGAATCCGAAATCTCGATTCCAGAATGGATCAACATCTGGATTTGATGGCTCACCGCGCCGTTCCGCAGTCAATTTGAGAATCTCTTTTATTTCAGCTGGTGATAAATCCGGGTTGGCTTCAATCATCATTGCCATTATTCCAGAAACAGCTGGAGTTGCGTATGATGTTCCAGACCCTCGCCCAGTGTATCCATTGGAACTCGCATCACCACCGATGAAATTGTTGCAACCGCCTGATGATACACAACCCTCTGCTTGTATAATGTTGGTACCCGGTGCAGTAACCTCGGGCTTTAGTTCATTGAGTGGGTTTCCGTCTCCATTGTCGCGACGTGGCCCTCTGGATGAATAACCAGCGATCGTATCGTCCTCACGGTCAACAGTGTTTTGATCATCGGTTGCACCAACAGTCACAGAAAGGTCGGAGGATCCCATTCCAGACAACCCATCATTGTCAGGACCATCGTTGCCAGCAGCAACACTGACGACGACACCAGCAATCATGGCTTCATCGAGAATACGACTATGCATATCGGAACCATCGGAACCACCTGCTTCATGTGAGGTAATTCCCCATGAGAGTGAAATAATGTCGATTCCATATTCACTTTCTTCAGCACCTGCCCAAGCATCGTCCTTGTGATCAATAATCCACTGAATTCCGTTCATTGCAGATTCATAGAATTCTTGGGAGAGCAAGTAATTCTCAAATGGACCTGCTCCAGCATCCGTTCCTATTCGAACATCAACAAGTGCAGCATCAGGAGCTGCTCCGTAAAAGTCAGTTTGTTCCCCATTCGCATCGATGCCTGTTGCTGCGGCCATTCCCATGCACGCCGTACCGTGTTGATTTCCATCGTCTGGATCGTAACTACCATCCTCGACCCGACCACCAGCAAGAACGCATGTCGGGTCAGTGTGAACGAAGCATACTGCATCATAGCCGGCAACAAACTTCTCATTCAATCCTGGATGTTCATTGTCAACTCCGGTGTCCACCATTGCAATGACGACACCATCGCCAGTCACACCCAAATCCCAAGCACCTGGATACAAAGTAGAGTTCCGTGCCTTAACGGCAGGAGTCTGAATGTCCCCATAGAGGTGAATATCGCCGTAACGTTCCACCATGACAACATCATCGAGTTGTGCAAGAGATTCAACAATTGATGTGTTAATGATTCCGAGAAGTACAGCATCGACCGATTCGATTACATCGACCACTTCCAACCCCATATCGTTCAAGTCTGCAATGTGGGCATCGTTGACTTCGGTTCCATAGGAGAGGCCAATTCCAGTCATAAAAATCGAATCTTGAAGCGAATCGTGGATTTTGTTCCCGTCTTGATCAAGTGAGGAACGCTCCCACCATGGACGCTCATCAACAACCCATCCCCAACCATCTTGTTCTGGGATAATGAGCGTTTGACCTTCAGGAANAATCTGAACNNCATTNTCCAANCGAACGTAGTCAGAAGGAGGNACTGTNAGNGANCCAACAAGCGGNCCCATCANGACGGTCAAACAGATGACTGCCCATAGCCTNCGTGTCTGCATNNTANCACCGAAACCAGTCCTTTGCATGAATATTCGGATTTGTTGAGTNTTGGTGGGGGCAGAGGGATTTGAACCCCCCCTAGCGGGTTTCTTCTGACGTCAGCCTCGGTGAAAGGCTTCGGTTTCTCGGTTAAACGGGTCGGCGCTCCAGTTGTTCATCAACTTCAGCAAACCCACNNGTCGTCATNCCCGTGCAACTGGAGCCCGCGATACTACCAAGCTATACTATACTCCCGTGTGTTGTTACCCTTGGCATCAGCTCTTGGCCTGTCGGCGTGCACGCTTTCGGCGTCGCAATTTCTTCTTGCGCCACTTCCACCGTTGGTTGCCGGTTTTCTTCCAAGCACGTGAACCTCGCTTCATGGTGAACAGCCTTCCCACTTACCTTCCCTATATGAGAGCATCGGGGACCGCACACCGTTTCTTGAAGCCGTTTCTTTCCGAGTAATTCAGCGGTCGTAGGCCGGCCTTCAGATGACGTCAATTCGCACCGGACTCATGTCCTGGCGAGAGGCGTCATCGTTCGATTTGGGCTGGGTCCTGAAGAGCAGAACGCAGAAGATCGTGCAGACGAGCGGCGGCATCAGGAGTGGCAGGAAGGTCGTGAGCGATTGCTGGATGAAGATGGCAATCACACCAAGAAATCCGAACACAATCCCGAGTCCGTTTGCAAGCGGCACGGCGGCAGTTTGGTCCATTTTATTGGGCGACATAATTTTCCAATGCCGTTGTGACGTTTATATTGCTGTGTATTTTTTCGCAAAAAACAGCCCTTTTGCTCGTCAACCAGGCTTGAGTCCAAACGCAACGGCGACATCGGTGGTCAGCAAGGCATCGTCGTAGGCAGTGCGCTCTTCAGCGTTCATTTCGCCGCAAGCGTAAGCGGCGTCAAGCACCTCTGAAACCGCCTCGGGGTGGTACTGAACAGTGAAAATCGGTTTCGATGGATGGCGGCATGCCGCAATGTCGCAGTGTGCCGCGGAGGCGATGACCTCCAATTCGCCGGCATCCACGACGTGCTCTTGATGAGCAAAAGAGGCAAACACCGATCGGCCGTTTTCTCCCTGAACCTCCGCCACAAAATGCGAGTCCGTAGGGGCGCGAACGATGCGCCCACCAAACGCATGGGCGATGATTTGGTGCCCGAAGCAAATGCCGTACAGCGGTACCTCCGCTGAGCGAATGAGGTCCACGACGTCGTCCATCCACGGCTCCCACATGGATACGTTCCGTCGCGACCCCGTGATGATGACGGCGTCGGCCTCAACAGGGTGGTCAACCACCGTTCCGTACCCGTAGTCCAGGCGCTTCTCGACGTGGGGGGACCAAAGGAAGACCTCCTTGGGCGAGAAGTGATGCACGATTTCGCGAACACCGGCCCTGCCGAAGCCCTCCCGCTCCGCCAGCAGATCGACAACGAGAAGGCGCACGGCCTTTGGACACAGCGCAACTCATTGAACCTTTTTCAACGCCAACTGATGCGAGGGAGGACGCTGCGCAAGCGTGTTCAATCGTCCTTGTAAGCGTCTTTTTGACCGGCCACATCCGCCTTGCGGAGTTCAGCCAACTGTTTGAGCGCCTCCAACTTCACGGCGGGGTCGTCCGATGATGCAGCGATGTCTTCGAGAACGGCAATCGTGGATTGCGAACCCTTGGCGTGTTGTTCAAGTCGCTGTTGTTCTTGCTCGTTTTGGAGCTGCATGCGATCTCGCTTACGGGCTTGGACCTGTTCAAACATTTCCATGGCCCTGTTCATCTTCTGATCTTCCGCATCTTGTGCAACGGAGGCGAGGGCCTTCTGCCGCTCGGCTTCGAGTTTGGCCAGTTCAACATCCGTTTGGGCGTTTTTGATGGCCTCATCACGGGCAGCGGCCGATTGTTGGTCGCGCAATTCCTGTTGCTGGCGCCACTGTTGCAGGTTGTACGCTCCTGCCCCCTTGAGTCGGTCAAGTTCCAATTTGAGTTCAGCCGCTTCCTTGGCCTGAACGCCGACGAGTTCCATCCGGGCGTTCACCTCGTGTTTTCGCTGTTCGGTCTTGATGATGTGGTCGAGTTCAACGGCTTGCTTGTCCGATTCAATGTCCTTGGAAAGTTGCAAACGCTCCAAGTCGTGCTGATGCTGAAGTTGCTGCTCTGCAGCGGTGTTGCTCCACGTGATGAACCCACTGCGGAAGGCCATGCCGTGCTCGTCGAGGGTCGCTCTTAGAGCCGTCTTGACGGCGTACATGGTGTCATCGTTCGCTTGGACCGTACGCATTGATGCGGCGTCCATGCCTCGAAGATGTTGAAGGGCCGCCGAACTCACAGCCGGCGAAACAAGGGCGGCAATGTTGCCCGCCTGCACCGTCATCGTCCCTTTGGCGGGGAAGGAGATGAGGCGGGGGGCCGTTTCTCGGGTGATCTCAAGTTTGAGGGTGATGAGGCAGTTGATCTCGTCGCCGTTATCGGCGACACCTCGGACTTGAACGAGGACGGCGTGCGGCCCGGTGAAGGCGAACATGAACGAACGGACGGGGTTGCTCTTTCCAAACAGCGTTCCAAACAGACCGACCTGAGGACTGACCTCCATGTGCGTTTGGGAGACGGAACCGACGATTTTGCCGTTCTCCAGAACGACACAAACCTCGTTCGGTTTCAGCGTCACTTCAGCCTGCCTCGGGACGTCAGCGTCGTTCATGTAGGTAGCGATCACGGTCGGGTTGGTTCTCCATCTGAAATGCATGTTCTTCACCTCTTGGTCAGTCCGTCGATGTACATGTTTCTCTCCAGATACATGTTTCGAGTTCGCGTCAGTTTTTGATGCCAGTCAGCGATGCGTGCGTTAACGACATCGTCGTCCAGGCCATTCATATCGTCGGCCAGAGCGTTGGCCATTCGGGTGGTCTCCACGAGCGCATTCAAGACCGCACTGTCGTGGTCGACAAGCTTGCGCACCGCTTTGGATTTCAGTTTACCAATCCCGGTGTGTTGTGAAACATGATTGCTCGTGATGGAAAATTGGGCTTCGTTGCGCAGGATGTTGATGGATTCAATCATGGTTTCAAGACTGCCTCGAGCGTCTCGGTTGCCNGCAGAATGGACGTCACCTTGCAATTTTTCNGCATGACGAGAAAGCATTTCGCAGCGGCGTTGGATTTCGGCTCGAACCGCCTCGTCCGATTTCATGAATCGTCCTTTTTCGTAACCATCGTAAGCCGAAANCAAAGCACGGACGCCTTGGACGGCGGCGGCCAAGGTCGATGTGCTCACGTCCATGGTTGGCAATTCCATTCCTCCCATATAGTACCCTTGTCGGTCCAGTGTTGCGTTTTTCCTGANGATGGTCCAGGTCTGCTCACCGAAGATTTGGTTAGCCAACACCGTGTGAGTCCACCATGGCCGACCCTGTGTTCAGCCCGGACGGCAAGTGGATGTGGTCGGGAAGNGAATGGATTCCCGCACCGCCCGGTCAAGGTGGGCAACAACTCAACATGCAGGACTCCGTGATNGGTGGGGANGTGGTGCACAACACGGTGGTCAACAACGACCCCGCAGCCGTGACGACGGCCGTGATTGCCGCACTGCAACAGATGGGGATGGTCAATCCAACACCAACCACACCCGCAGCACCGCCGCCAACCCCCGAGATTGCGTTGCCTGCAGCGTTCAATGTTGGCGACCATGTTGAATACAACAGCCCGACCAACGGTCGCTGGTTGGATCGCTGCAAGGTCATGGGCATCAACGATGATGGAACCTACAAAATCGAAGTCCCTTACCAGAACGGCATCGTGCAAACGAAGCACGCCGTTGTCATCGGNTCCGCCCCCGGCACCATTCGACCTGCAAGTCCACCCTTCAAGGCAGGAGACCGGGTGCTGGTTGATTGGAAACGCTACGGCCACTACTATCCCGGTCGAATTGCTTCGGAACATGACGATCACACGTTTTTGATCCACTTTGACGATGGCGATGTTGAGGACAACGTGGAGTGGATTCGCATTGAACCGCTGAACGAAGATTCCGCAGAAGTTCAGGCCTACGTTGAAAACGTCATGAACGAGGAACAGGAACTCATCGATGCGTTCCGGGTCTTCGACACCGACAACACGGGGACGATTTCAGCCCGAGAATACCTGCGAATTCTCAGCGAACTCGGCGACAATCCCCTCCCTGTCGNGGACGTGCTGCGTGAGTTCGCCGACGTTGGTATCGAGTTGGATTCTGAAATTGACTACCGGTCGCTTGCGAAATTTATGGTGGCCTCNGACCAAGAGGACATCAGCCAACCGAGCAAGCCCGAAGTGGTCATCCACGACGCAAGCATCGAGGGCGACANACTTNCAGGCTACGCCTACGATCATCCGAAACTCGGTGAGGGTCGAATCAACTCATCGTCCGTGCTTGGCGTCACCTACGACGAACGAGCCACGGCTCGGGTTGAAACCCAGAACACCGTGTACGTCGTCGGGCCAACCGGTTGGAGAGAAACGCCCGGCAATCATCCGTTCAACGATGCGGACAACCACTTCTACACGGTCCGGGGTGCTGGCACATCAAAATGCAACGGCACGTACCTTCCTTCAACCGAATTCGACGGCGTTCCCAGCTACATCAACGGAGACGTTCTTCTTCTCCGGTGGAAAATGGGCAACGGTGACCGTTGGTGGTATTTGGCCAATCGCAACAGCCTGGACACAAGGCGCGGGGACTACTACCGAGTTCGATCTTCATCCGACACCCCCCCAAGCACCGGGTGGACAAGCGACGATCAAACCGAAGGTGCAGCGCCGTATCCGTCCGTGGTGCACACCGGAAATCCGCCAAGCACCAATCCCTACAGCGTTGGACAACAGGTGAACATCGAATGGAACGGGCAGTGGTTTGCCGGTCAAATCCTTGAGGTCAAAGACGATGCCTACTTCATTACCTACCACAACTATGGCGCAGAATGGGACGAGTGGGTTGACGCTTCACGCCTGCAGTCCACCTGAGGGCACGTATCGCCGATTTCGGTCTCGCACAAGATCGGGAAGGATAATCAGGTCCATGAGCCACCCAAGTCCAAACAATCCAACGGTGAAGATGTAGACCAATCCCATTGTGGTATGACCAAGGTAGAAGCGGTGAGCTCCGAAGTAGCCGAAACAAATGCACAGCAGGTAAGCGGTGACGATGTTGCGCTCACCGATCATCACGGAGTTGTTCCTCGTGAGGTCGAAGGGAATATGTGGGCGCTGTTGAACCTGGGACGGAGGATACACCACCTGATGGCCTGAGGGTTGAGGTGCGGGAGCGGATTGGGTGATGTGATAGTGATTATGGATGATGTTGCCGGTGTGGACATCCCCGCTCACCACGCTGTCTTTGAGGGACGTTGCAGGTTCGCTGCCCGTGTTGGCGCCTTCCATGGTTGTGAGTGAATAGATTCCATTCAAAGCCCTGTCGCTTTGTTGGCGAGCGGACGTACCAGGATTCGAACCCGGGTTTTCGGCTTAGAAGGCCAAAGTGATATCCAACTACACTATACGTCCAGTCTTTGGGCTGGGCCGACCGTACTTGAAGGGTGTGCCAACTCACCAAGGCCGTGCACACTTCAGGCAGCGAGTGGGGCGACGCACGGTGGTGCGCTTCCATGAAAAACCGCACAGCTTGCAGGTCCACTCCTGCACCTTCAGGGTGTCCAACACGGCCGACCTCATCCTCTGCAGAAGCGGTGAATCTTTCATGGCGGGGGACGGTGCCACCTGATTGGTCAGCCGGTCGTGAAGTTCGGTGTGAAGCATCAGTCCTGCGGCATGGAAGAGTTCGTGGGCAAAGGTGTGCCGATACAGCGCTTCATCCTCGAGCAAGGCAGGATGCAAGCCGATGGTTACTTCGCCCGGATCGAGGCGCAGTCGTCGTCGTCGAATCAGCTCGTTACTGCCCTCCTCAAAGCGAGTCATCCCGAGACGGTCGTCGTTCACATCAAGCCATTCCACCGTGAACCGGTCAGCAATCCANGGNAGGAAGACGGCCTCNACGTGGCCCGAGAGCGNCGCCAACACATCGTCCACCACGTCTTCGGGAACGCTGGGCGGGTCCTCGGGCAGAGGGGTNTCGGCCAGTGGCCCGCGCTTTGCTTCGCCCATGAACCNCGCAATCGCCACCCCTTCAAGAGGCTTCATTTGGTAGAAAGTGGGATGGGAGTTCGTCAGAGGCTGCATCAACNGAGAGGGAGAAGTCGGGAATCCTTATCATGGCGAGGACGGTCGGCGGGTTGCGAAAGCACCCACATGGGCGTGTAGATCAGTTGGAAGATCGCTACCTTGGCATGGTAGAGGCCCCGAGTTCAAATCTCGGCACGTCCACCATTGACGATTTCATCATGATTCATTCGAGTCAATGGTGGCCGTGCTGCCACGACTTGACTGGATATTGCTTAGCCAAGTCGTTGGCTCGGCACGTCCACCAGAAACAGCACACGACAAGTCCGTTGGACCCGGGCCAACATGCTTCTTCTCCTGTTCGCGTCCAGTCCGATTTCAGTGGTTTACTCTATAGAAAATAATTTGGACACCACACCTCTCATTATCGGGTTTTCACCCCTGTTCTCTTACAACGATTCATGAAGGCAGAGAGGTCATTGGAGACCATGCGAGTGGTCTGGCTCAAGCACGACCTTCGCCTAGACGACCACGCTCCGTTGATGGAAGCCGTTGCTCACGGGGACGACCTCCTGCTCCTCTACGTCGTCGAACCCGAACGCCTTGACCAGCCGGACGAATCCATGCTCCATGTCGCCTGGGACCTGGCCAACGCTCGCACGCTGCTCGCACGGGTTGAGGCGCTGGGCGGTACCATGCACATCCGAACGGGGCGCCCGGAACAGGTGCTCCAAAACCTGCAGGACACGTCGGCGATCGTCAGCCTCCACAGTCACGAGGAAACGGGCCTCCAGTGGTCATGGGAACGCGACAAACGGGTGATGGCGTGGTGTGAGGCCAACGATACGGCCTGGCACGAACACCCTTGGAACGGCGTCGTACGACGCCTGACCGACCGGGACCGTTGGAACAGCATCCGAAACCGGCGAATGGTCGAGCCGGTTCTCGAGGNCCCTGCCCGGCTACCGAGCCATTCCAATCTCACCTGCGTGGACGAAACCAAGGGAATGTTCCCGTCTTACAACGACCTCGTGAAGACGCCGCTGGAAGCGGGAGAACCTGCGGCTCACGCTTGGCTTGANTCCTTNCTCTCGACNCGATTTGGCGACTACCTGCCCACCATCTCCAACCCCGCCACCTCGCCCGAGGGTTCCTCAAGGTTGTCCGCTTACCTCACCAGCGGCGTTCTGAGCGTCAGGCAAGTCAAGCACGCCATCACGACAGCGCGGCAATCACCGCCGGAGGGGGTTGATGTGGCGGTGTTCCGCAAGAACGTTGACGCGTTTGCATCCCGGGTGTCTTGGCGATGCCACTTTGTTCAGCGCCTCGAGATGGAAACGAGCATGAATGAACGGTCCATCAATCCGGAACTGGACGATGCCCTGGGTCGGGTGGACGACGAGCAACGCTTCCTTGCATGGGCAGAAGGCCGGACGGGTTGGCCGTTCTTTGACGCCTGCATGCGTTCGCTTCGAGCCACCGGGTGGATCAATTTCCGCATGCGCGCCATGATGCAGTCCGTTGCCGCCTACACGCTTTGGTTGCCCTGGCAGCGCTCCGGCCAACACCTTGCCAAGCTCTTCATCGATTACGAACCGGGCATTCACTGGTCCCAAATCCACATGCAATCGGGCATCACGGGCATCAATTCCGTTCGCGCTTATTCCATTCTCAAGCAGTCGCTTGACCACGACATGAACGGGGACTTCATTCGCAAGTGGGTGCCCGAACTGGCGATGGTGCCCACGCCGTACATCCACGAACCGTGGACCATGTCCGACGAGATGCAAGCCACCACCGGGGTCGTCATCGGGACGACCTACCCGGCGCCCATGGTCGACGAAACGGAGGCTCGTAACGACGGCATCCAGGCCACGCACGCCGCTCGTCGAACCGACGAGGTCAAGGCTCGCTCAGCACAAGTGTACGCCATGCACGGGAGCCGAGCACGAAGGTTTCAACGGCGAGGAAGAGCCGTGCAGCGACGGGCCGAAAAACCCGCGGTCAACCCTCAAACGACACTGCTGGATTTTGGCAACTAATCCCTTCGTTGACGTAAAAACAGCAAGGCAAACGCCAGCATCCAAAGCATGACCGCTGGAGAGGCGACCGCTGAGGGAATCGCTGAGACCTCGGAAAGCTGTCCGCCTTGGCCGCCGCCCGGGCCGCCTTCACAACCGGGAGGAGGAGGCCCGATGCCGGGTCCCCATGTTTCTCCGAACCCCGAACAATCTGCGCCGCCATTGCCCTCGTCAAGGAAGGTTTCACCGTGGTAGCACAGCAAAAAGTACGGAAAGCCCATGTCGCCTTCACCGTTCATCATGGTGGAATGGTAGTGATAGATGCCATCGGGGAATTCGGGCGTGGGTCCGAAATGGCCGTTGCACACATCGAGGTGGCCGAGCCCCTGGAGGTAGATGTAGTCGTCAATGCCGTTGTAGCCCGTCTCGCCGTCCTTGAGTTTGTACGAACTCTTCATCTCGACGATGTTCATCTGGTCGTCGTAGCCCCACAGACCGTAGATGGGGTAGCCGTCCATGGCCACGCCGATCACGGCAGAGTGTGAACCGTTGGCCGTGTTTTCAGCCACTGCGGCAGGCGTGCTGATGTTGTAGTCCAACATGTCCTCGCCCGCATCCGGGTGCCAGTGAAGGCAGTTGGCATCGGCGTGGTAGTGGAAGGTCCCGCCCTGACCGTTGTGTGCATGGCACACACCGAGTTCAATCGGCTGTCGGTCTTCCTCGTAGACACCGTGGTGACTGGCGACCGCATCCCCTCCCGGCCCGTCCTCAGGACCGTAGAACGGGACGCCGTTGATGGCGATCGCCACTTCGCCGAGGGCCGCAGCACACTCGTAATCCCCGTTGGCCTCAGGACAGTTGGTGGCATCGTGCCCGCCCGTCGTGTCGTTGACGGGTGAGCGTGGGACGGTCCACTCGTAATTCTGAGCGCGTGTGCAATCGTTCGCTTGCGTGCAGGCGAGCGTGGATTCAAAATCGTGGTCGGGCAGGCCGTTGGTCGTGATGGTGATGTGCGTCTCGTTCATGCTGATGCTGACCGAACACTCGTGCGTTTCAACCGCCGCCGTGGACAGGTCGTCCACCTGAGTGATGTTTTGTCCCGCCTGACAGCGGAACACGTCAAGCCAGAACTGGCCCATGTCCGATGGGTCGTAAGTCGGTTGGGTGGGCTCCGTTGGACCGTCCGTGCCGTTGTCCGTTTCGTTTCCAGCGCTGTCATCCGTTCCGTTTTCGGGGTTGTTGCCGGTTTCGTTTCCAGTACCATCGCCCGTTTCGTTGTCCGTACCGTCGTCGGTTTGATGGCTTTCATTTTCAGAAGTTGTTCGGTTGATTTCAATGAACGTGGTATCGGAGGTGGTCCCCTCCACGTCGTGAGCGGCCGTGATGTTCAGGTAAACCTGTTCAGCACTGCTTTGCACGGTGAGCGACCAGGCACCGTCCGTGTTGGGCTGCGTGGAGATGACGACGTCCTCGTCAAGACTCAACCTGACCGTGATCTCATCGGGGTGCAGGTGATTGACATCGCCAAGGATGGCGATGGCGGAACCGTCGTCGATCACGTTTGAGACCGACAACACGGGAGCGGGATGCGTGTGGAACATGGCATGCGGGTCGAGCGGCACACAATCGTACCCGTCCGGAGCCGAGGCATTGAGCACCTTTTGCGTACCGACAAGGCAGGTGCTTTCATCAACGACCTCCCCCTCAGTGTNCTCCTCGTTGACCGAAACGGCCTCGTCCTCTGGGAGGAGCAACAACAGCAAACTGGCACCNAGAAGCATCACCAAAACCAGCCAAAGTGCGTCACGACCCATGGTNCTCAAGGACGCACAGACGCTTATGGTGGTTTGGCATGGATGGCTTCGCTTTGTTCAAAGGGGAAATCAAACCTTCAAATGCAACAGCCNCGGATGCAANGGNATGGAACGAATGATCGTTGGCGGCGGATGCTTCTGGTGCGTCGAAGGCGCCTACAAACAGATCCACGGTGTTGAGTCCGCCCTCCCTGCCTACGCCGGTGGCCACGACCCGCACCCAACCTACCANGCGGTGTGCAGCGGCACCACGGGCCACGCCGAGGTGGTGGAAGTCCAATTTGACCCAACCGTCATCTCCTTCGAAACGCTGCTCGAGGTGTTCTTCACGGTTCACGACCCTACTCAACTCAATCGACAGGGCAACGACATCGGTACACAGTACCGCTCCTGCATCATGCCCCTTTCCGAGGAACAGCGGGCCACGGCCGAAGCCATGATCGCCGACATGGGCAACGTCTACGACNAGCCNATCGTCACCACGCTTGAAGAGCCAGTCCACTTCCTCATCNCCGAGAAAAAGCATCATGATTACTACGCACGAAACCCCNACCAGGGCTACTGTGCGGCCGTCGTAGGTCCAAAAATCGCCAAAGTTCGTGCGAAGCACGCCCACCTCTACCGCTGAGATTCAATCTCAACCGCCCGAATGGGGGTTCGACCAGCCCCGAGAGTGCGCCACTCCACGCCCCATTGAGGNGATGGGTGAGGTTCANGAATCGCCAATGAAGGCAACGNTCCTCCATGCCCAACAGCATNCCNAAGCCGCCCACCCCCGTCAACGAACCCGTCCTNGGCTACNTGCCGGGCAGCAAGGANCGNGCNGANCTNGAGGCGGAACTCAAGCGNCAGTCCGGCTGANGTCCTCGAAATNCCCTGCATCATCAACGGCGAGGAAGTGTTCACCGGCGANGTGGTCGAGCAGGTCATGCCNCACAACCACGGCCACGTNATCGCTCGNGTNCACATGGCNGGGGAAAAGGANGTCAACGCCGCCATNGAGGCNGCNCTNGGNGCCCANGAGATGTGGTCNACNATGGAATGGCAGGCNCGTGCCGCCATNTTCCTCAAGGCCAGCGAGNTGCTNAANGGNCCNCGCCGNGCNGANATCAACGCCTCCACCATGCTNAACCAGTCNAAAACCTGNCACCAGGCCGAGATTGACTCGGCTTGCGAACTGATTGATTTCTGGCGGTTCAATTCCGACTATGCTCGTCAAATCTACGAAGACCTGCAGCCACCCATCTCTCCCTCATCCATGTGGAACTCCAGCGAAGTGCGACCTCTGGAGGGCTTCATCTTCTCGGTCACACCCTTCAACTTCTCAAGCATCGCCGCCAACCTCCCGTCGTGCGCCGCCATCATGGGCAACGTCGGCGTGTGGAAGCCGTCCCGAAATTCCTACGTTTCGAACTACCGATTGATGCGTCTGATGATGGACGCAGGTCTGCCCGGTGGCGTCATCAACTTCGTGCCCGGACGGGCCGCTGTTGTGGGCGACATTTGCTTGGCGCACCGCGAGTTAGCAGGTATTCACTTTACCGGTTCAACACGAGTTTTCCGCCAGATGTGGCGAGACGTGGCCAACAACCTCGAGAACCTGAAATCCTACCCTCGCATCGTCGGCGAAACGGGCGGCAAGGACTTCATCGTGGCCCACCCCGATTGTGACCGCCAAGCCTTGCTCGTGGCCATGCTCCGCGGTGGATTTGAGTTCCAAGGGCAAAAGTGCAGCGCTGCAAGCCGCGTCTACGTGCCACGCTCGGTGTGGGACGCCATCAAGGACGACTACGTCGCCGAGGTCAACAAGATCACCGTGGGCGACGTGGCGGACTTCAGCAACTTCCTCGGCGCCGTCATCGACAAGAAGGCCTTCGACAGCATCACGGGCTACATCGACCGCGCCGCTGCCAACCCTGATTGTGAAATCATCACCGGCGGCACCTACGACGACAGCACGGGCTACTTCATTCAACCCACGACCATCGTGTGCAACGACCCGCGTAGCGAGACCATGGCCGAGGAAATCTTCGGTCCGGTTCTCTCGGTTCACGTCTACGCCGACGAGGACTTTGAAGCCACGTTGGAGCTGTGCGACACGACTTCGGAGTACGCCCTCACGGGGTCCATCTTTGCCACCGACCGACGCCACATTGAGACGGCGGTCAAGGCGCTCCGCTACAGCGCTGGGAACTTCTACATCAACGACAAGCCCACGGGCGCCGTGGTTGGTCAGCAACCCTTCGGCGGGGCTCGAGGAAGCGGAACGAACGACAAAGCCGGCAGCCCACTGAACCTACTCCGCTGGGTCAGCCCTCGCTCCATCAAGGAAACTTTTGCACCGCCCCACGACTGGACGTACGGGTTCCTCGACTGATCAGGCAGAATCTTGCTGCGCAGCCTGGGCTTTTCGCTCAAGGCGTGCCTTGTGGGCACGCTCAGCCTGCGGAATGATGTAGCGCGCAGGGACACGGGCGGACACCAGCCCGATGAGGTACCAACCGACGGTTAGCAACGGCGTGGCCAACATGACGGTCAATGCAGCCGCCATCACCCAGAAACCATCGGTTGCCTGCCACGACCAAACAGCGCACAGACCCGTGCACACCGGGAGCCACCACCGTGCGGCATAACTCGGTGTTGACATGCCTTTGTGGTCTCGGCGTGGAGCAAAGGCAGCGTGGAGCCACGACATGGTTCGTAAGTCAGCGCGTGTGTATTTGAACGGCCGTTTATCCCTTCAAACCGTTGATGAAGGAGGACCTCGTCGTCGTTGGCACCTGCAATGATGATGGCCTCTGCCGAATGCTGTTTTTCAGTGACGATTGATGGGCGAACTGAGCAGGTACCCTTTCGGTGAACGCATGCAGGCGATGACCCCCGTCCCGTTTCAGCAGGTGCCGTTAACACCGGTTCCCGACCGTCTCACGGTGTGGCGAGCCTCCACGCCATGGCAGACCGTTCGGTCCATGCTCGGCCTGGTCATCGTCTGCTTCTTCATTTCCCAAATCGCCGTGCTCATCGTCGCGGGCTACATCGACGGGGACATGAACGGAACCGTGGGGCCACTCGACCCGTTCTTCACGTTCCTCGGAGGAATTTGCCTCTCGCCTTTCCTCTTGTTGTTCTTTTACCTCCGACGGCCAAAACTCACCCATACCGTGCAGGCTTACCCGGCCGACCAAGGAGCCCAGATGCATGCGCTCTCCGGCGGCATGGTGGTCAAATCCCCTCAGCCAACCAACGTCCAGCACCACCTCTTCCGGTCGACCGCTCCCCTGGAGATGCCACGGCCGTTCCACCTGTGGATGCTCTTCGTCTTCGGCGTTGGCGTTTCGACGGTGTGCTTGTTGCCGCTCACGATCTACGGGGCCAATGCACTGACGTTGATGTTGGCGCTGGCCGTGGTGCTTCCAGCGTGGCTCATCGGGTTTGCCACCCCCGTCTTTGCATGGTGGTCCATCACCAGTCGGCACCTCGGGATTCACGCTTCTCGCCGGGATGCTGAATGGATGTTGGCAGCGGGGATGCTCTCCACCGTGCCGGCGATCGTCATCAATTCGGTCATCTCCCCCATTCTGGTGGCGCTGGTCGGCCTCGATGCGTTCACGTCGGGAACCCTGGGCGAGGGGCTGATCTTGTTCGTATCGGCACCCGTGGGCGAGGAGTTGTCCAAAGCCCTCGCCGTGATGGCGCTGAGTCACCTCATCGTCTCCCCCAAACACGGGTTTTACGTGGGTTCAACGGTGGGTTTGGGCTTTGCCTTGCTTGAAAACGCCAGCTACATCTCCATGGCCCTGGCCAGCGATTACAGCAGCATCACGTACTTCTTCACCGCCTCGCTGCGAGGTTTGAGTTCCATTCCCGGCCATGCCATGTGGACCGGTCTCAGCGGCTACGCCATCGGGTGTTGGCTCGGTCGCGGGAACGCTCTCCCGACCCTGTCCGGAACCTCGTACCTCTCTGAGGACGCCGACGCACGTTGGGTTCTCTACGACAAGCAGGGCAGGGCCGTGCCTCAGGACAGTTGGAGCAACATGCCATCCCAAGCCGTGGTGAAGTTGTTGGGCCGACATCGTCAGCACGCTTGGCCCATGCCGACCACGTTGGGGGCCGGCTTGGGCCTGGCCATTGCGGGCCACGCCCTGTGGAACGGCTCCTCGTGGGGCGTGGGAATGCTTCTATCTGGCAGCGACACGGTGCTCGCCGTCCTGCTTCAGTTGGGGTGGCTGGTGGTGATGGTCTTCGCCCTCTGGGTCTGCATCCTACGTTGGTTGCCTACCATTGTGCTCAGCGTGCAAGAATGACGAAAAACAGGCATAATCGGGTGCGGTCTTCAAAAGCCCGGCCTCGGTGGATAAGGGTGGACCTTTGCGTCCATTGCCCTGCAGGTGCTGACCATGGACGTCTTTTCCAGCGGCCCGAACACCGGTAACCTCCTCGTCACCGTGGGCCTTGTCGGGCTCCTGTTGGTGCTCTCATCAAGAGCGAAGATGCTCGATACCAAAGGCGCCAACGCTGCGGCGGTTCTCGGTCTCATCGTCGGTGGCCTCGGGCATTGGACGTGGTTGCTCATCCTGCTCGGATTTTTGTTGAGTTCACACAAGGCCACCAAGTGGCGGTTTGCCGAAAAGAAAGCTCTCGGTTTGAGCGAATCAAGCGACGGTCAACGCGGGTGGACCAACGTCGTTGCCAACGGGGCCATCCCCGGACTCATCTGCATCTACGCCTACATGTCCGACGATTGGGACACCGTGGTGTGGATGTTCGGTGCCGCCGTGGCCGTGGCCGCCTCCGATACCTTTGCGAGTGAAATCGGCTGCTTGGACCCGCGCGTCCGCATGATCACGACCTTCAAGCCCTGCGAGCAAGGTGAAAACGGCGGCTTCTCGCCCAACGGTCAACTGGCCGCCGCGGTCGGTTCTGCGGTGGTGGCGGTGTTGACCTTGCTGGCTTGGTCCTTCACCAGCACCGACACGACCACGGTGAACGGTCTGCAGTATTGCGGGGTGCTGGCCGTCATCGGGTGGCTCGGATGCCAAATCGACAGCTACCTCGGCGCTCTTCTCGAAAACCGTGGCTACATGAGCAAGGGAGCCGTCAACGCTTCCGCCATCACCGGTGGCGTCCTGCTGATGGCCGCCTACCTCAACGGCCTCTGAGACCGCACGAGGGCATTGGCTTCTTGAACCGAAACGGGTTGGTCGTGGCATGGGGCGTCAAGCATGGGCCATTGGGACCTTGTGTTTGCTGCTTTGCGTGGGCCTTTCCGGAATGGCTTCCGCCAACACCGACCTCAACTACGAACCCGGGTTCAAAGAGTGGAACATCATTCCGCACGAGCGACTGTTCGTCGAGGGCAGCGATGTCGAAGAGGCCGTGCTCCAGCGAGAGCAAACCGACTCCGCCGTTGGTGGATTCACGGTGGGCCCCACCAACGGGCCCGTGCCCGTCTTTACCTTGCAGAGCCCCCCGGTGGAGCAACCCGTTGAGGCTCAGGTGTTCATGAGCGTCTATTTCTCGGCCATCATCGAAGGCGGCGGCGGACCGCAAACCTGCACCCGTCAGACGTTCACCGATTCCAGTACCACGCTCATTTACAGCGTGAGCGACGGCAGCGGAGAAATCTATTCGACAGCGGTCACGCAAACGCTTGACACCTCGGCAGAAGGCGACGCCATGAACTTCTCAGGCGAGATGCAAAACGTCACCCTGACCTTGGACGTCGGTCAATCCATCACGCTCAGCTTGTCCGTCGAACACCGATGCCTTGGAACACAGGCCAGGGTCCAATGGGGTGGGTTTGAACAGAACAGCGGTGGCGTCATCATCGAGGGCGTCCTCTACGAACCTGAGGCTCGTATCCACGTGGACGCTGCACGCCTCGCCCACGTCGAACTTGAACACCGGTTGCCGTGGGGCATGGAGGACCTGCGAGACGAGAAGTGGGAAATTTGGGGCCCCTTGCTCCCCACCGACAAAACCATTCGCGACGGTGAATACCTCGTGGAGACCAGTGCCGGTCGCATCCGGATGACGAGGGACTTGGGCGGCAACAACACGGTCTACACGTGGTCGGGCGCCAAACCCCTTCCCGTGGGCGAGATGAACCTCCAGTTTTGCTTGAGGACGATCGCCGGGGACCTGAACAGCGACTGCCACGCCGAAGGCATCCTGCGCTTCGAAGTGTTCCCTGAGGACGACGGCTTTGCCAGTGCGGCCCTCTGGCTCACCTTGACCACCTTCACGGCGCTGCTGGGCTACGTTGTGAACGCCTTCCGTACCGGCCTGATGCTCCCCGCTCCCATCCTCGGTGCCTTGGTGGCGCTGGCGCTGCTCACCCTTCCGACGGTGTTCGACCAACCGAACCTCGGCGCCGATGCCATCATCCTCGACAACACCAAAATCCTCGACGCCGATTTGACCAAACCGGACGGCTCGTCGGCCTCCATCAGCGAATTGCTTTCCGGCAACGAGGCCTTGGTTATCGGCCTGGTCCTCCCGGGCTCGGAACAAATTTTGACCCAGGCCAACGAATTTAATCGGTCCATCGACCAGTTGGGCGACCGCATCGAGGTGATCCACATCGTCACCGGTGACGAGGCGATGATGACGGACGTCACCTCCCTGGCCGCCGCCACCAACGCCACGTGGAACGTTTACCTCGACGAGAAGGGCATCTTTGCCAACAGCCTCCCCACCGGCGCATCGGACGCCGTCGTGGTGGTTGACCCGGGCATGCACGTGACCTTCTCGCAAGCCTCCTCGGCGGCGATGCTCGACATCGTGGAATCCGTGGACGCCATCAAGAGCGGCGGGCCCAACTCCTTCGGCTCGTACTTCGGATTGCTCCTCGGCCCGGGGTTGTTCCTGTTCTTGCTGGCCCTTCCACGAAACGAGTGGACAGCGCCCGAAGAACCGCTCCCTCCCGGTTTGCTCTGGGGCTCCATCGTGGTGGCCGGTGCCACCGGTATCCTGCTGGTGAACCTCCCAGCCCTCCTGCTCACCCTTCTGCCGGTCGGCATGACCGTACGGTTCCTGCTCGACATTGCCATGATGGTGTGGATGCTCGAAATGTGCTTCTTTACCGCCCGTCGCGGCGCACCCTACGAAGCCGACTTTCTGGGTCGCNTGCTGCACCTGTCGTTCCCCAAGGCCTTCCGAGAATGGCGCGATCCGATTGACATGGACCGGGACGTCCTCCTCGGCATTTGGATGGGATGGTTCGGCTGGCTGGCCTTCCCCAACCTGTTCACCCAAGCGGTCGGCTCCTCGGTGTTGGCCGGCGGCAGCGGCATCACCATGGCCCTGTTGTTCCTGTTCCTTTTCTTGTTCAGCGGTGGCCTCGTGGTGCTGTTGCTTCGCATCGTTTCCTCGTGGGGCGGGCCGTTCTCTCGCCTGTTCGGCAAGTTCGGTGGTGAGGTTTTCGCCCAATTCGTCGGGTGGATCTTGACGCCCATGGCCCTCTGGATGGCCGTCAACGCCACGCTCAACGTCTTCGACCTCGGCGTGCTCTGACCACGAGCATGATGTACGTTGACCACGATGGTCGGTGCCATGAACACCCTCTCGCCTCACTGGAGTCAAACCAGTTCCCGCCTGATGAGCGCCTGCCCTCGAGCGTGGGCGTTGACCTACGCGAGCCGACAAGAAATCCCTCTTCCTCGCAAAGATCGAACGGCTCGAGGCTCTCAGCCTCCTCGGACCGTGGACGAGGTGATGGTGCGAGCCATGAGAGCGGCATGGCAGCAAAAAATTGCGGACCTCTACGACCGGAAAGTGTGGACGACAGCGTATGCAAAGCGGACGCTAAGCCGCCTTGTTTGCGACATGCTGGAAGAGCAACGGTTGACGTTACCGGACCTCCTTCGCGAACAGAAAATTGCGCTGGCCGTGCGGCAACTCAACCAGCTTGAGCACGTCCATGCACTCCGCCCCTTGTTCAACGGCGAGCCACGACGCTGGGCATTTTTTGACCGACGAGACCCGGTTTCTCTCAATGGCTTGGACCTTTATGCTGCGCCGGATTTGGCGGTCTTTCATCAAAACCGATGGACGTTGATTCGACTTCAATTTCGAACGCCTCATGCCAACCCGATGGGTCAGCAATTGGAGCACCTGCTCGCCGTCCTTTGGGCGCTTCAACAGACCGGCTTCCCTGAAGATCCCGGGTCGTTTCGAATGAAGGTGGTGGCATGGAGAGGTTCCCGATGGCACGAGCACCACCTCGAAGTCACCCCACAATCGCTTCACCAGGCACGATCGTTGGCTCTTCATGACGTCCAAGAGATGAACTGGTTAACGCGATGGGCCCACGCCGATCCTTCCCTGAGCACGCTTCCGCTGGCCGCTCATCATCGGACCTGCGAACGTTGCGTACATCGGAAGGGTTGCCCGGCGGAGACGGGGTTGGCCAAGGCCAAGCGAATTCAGGAACATCTGCTGCGGCAGGAGCCTCACAAAGCACCGACCAAATCGGCCAGAACCGAGTGAACGTCGCTGGCCTTGGTGACGCCGCTGGCCAGCAGGACGCCTTCAGCACCCAACTCAAGGGCTTTCGCGACGTCCTGGCCGTTCTTCACGCCGGCCCCGCAAAGGACGCGCACGTTCGGGTTGACGGCTTTGACCGCCGCCACGGTGTCGCTGACGATGGCGGGGTCAGCGGTGGTAACGGAGACGTCGCCGCCGATGAGTTCGGGAGGTTCCACGGCAATGTACGTGGGATTCAATTCGGCCAGAGCCTTGGCCTCGTCGACATCGGCGGCACAAGCACAGACGGGGAAGCCCTCGGGGAGCATTGCGAGCAAGGCACGCACGTGGTCCAACTCGACCTTATGTTCGGCGTGGTTGATGATGGAGCCCTTGGCACCACGGTGGAGCGCCGTTTGCGGTTCGAGCCATCCGGTGAACCCGCCCAACCCTACCGGGTCGAGATGCTGAGACCAAACCTCCACGTTGGTGGCTCGCTCAGCCAAGGTGGCCAAGTCAAAGGCGGAAGCGACGGCGACCAAGGTGGCAGGGCCGTCAGCGTGCGCTTCCATGGCGGCGAGCAGCGTTTCTGCAGCCTCACCGGAGGCTGATGCGTAAGTCTTGAAGTTGACAACGATCATCGGCTGGTCCATGAACGGGGCAGGCCGCCACTTGCATTTAGCAGGTTTCATCCCTGCATCGGCCAAGTGCCGCCTTTCTGCACCGTTTCGTCGGGCACCTCAGCACCGTGGTCAATCACCACGCTGTCCAGGTCGCACCCTCTGCCCACAACTGCGCCCTCGCCGACCAAGCACGAACGAAGACGGGCTTCGTCCCCGATGCTCGCTCCCTTGAGCAACGTGGACATGGTCACTTCCGACGCGCCGATGGAGCATCCGTTGGCCACCATGCTGTGCACCACGGCGGAGAGCGGCGTGGTGCCTTTCAACGCCGCCTCGGAAGCAAACCACGAGGGGTCCGAGCCGTGGAGAAATCCTGATGTGAATCGGCGGTGGTCAATGGAGGCCTTGACGGCGAGGTTCCAAGCCTCTGGCGTCCCGGCATCGATGAAATAACCCTCGAAGGGCACACCGCTCAACAAGCCCTCGGCAGCGAGTTTGGGGAACACGTCACGCTCGATGGAGTGGCGTCCTTGCGGCATCCAGTCAAACACGTCGTCTTCGAAGATGTACGAGCCGGCGTTGATGAGGTTGGAGAAGACCTCCTCCGGCGCTGGCTTTTCTTTGAACCGGGTGATGGTGTTGGTCTCATCGAGGCCCACGATTCCAAAGCGAGTTGGGTCTTCAACTTCCCAAAGACCGAGCGTGCCCACAGAGCCTTTGGCCCGGTGCATGTCCAGCAGAGAAGTGGCGTCCAAGGACGAGATGATGTCGCCGTTGAAGCAAGCAAACGTACCACTGACCACGTCGCGACAATTCCCCAGGGCACCGCCCGTACCAAGCGGTTCATCCTCGGGGACGATGCGGACGTCAAAGGGGACGTCTGCGGTGTCAAAATACGCCTTGATCTGATCCACCTTGTACCCACCGGCAACCACCACTTCATCCACCATGTCGGTGGGGAGGGAACTCACCACGTGCTCGAGAAGCGTCCTGTCAAGGACGGGTAACAGCGGTTTGGGGATGCTGTTGGTCCACGGTCGCAGCCGTGAGCCCACGCCACCGGCCAAAACCACGACCTGCATGCCAAGGCCTTCGGCGCCTATGTTATGAACACCGCGCCGAAACCCTCACGCTACTTGCCCCTCCAAAGTATTGAAAGACGGTCTTTCAGTCCAAGCATTTGGAGAGCAGCATGAACATTCACGAGTATCAAGGAAAAGCACTTCTCAAGCAGCACGGTGTGCCCGTGCTGGAAGGCGTTCACTGCACCACGGTCGACCAAGCGCTGGCCGCTTACGACCACTTGGGCTCCAAAGTCGTGGCCGTGAAGTCTCAAATTCACGCCGGTGGACGAGGCAAAGGCGATCTGTACCACCCGAACACCGGCGACCTCGTCATGGAGGGAGGTGTGAAGATCGCCTTCTCAAAAGACGACGTCCAAACCTACGCCGCCAACATCCTTGGAAACATTCTGGTGACCGTCCAAACCGGTGAAGAGGGAAAGCTCGTTCGCAACCTGTACGTGGAAGCCGGTTGCGACATCGCCCACGAGTACTACCTCGCCATTCTCGTCGACCGAGAAAACAAATCCGTGCTCATCATGGCCTCCACCGAGGGTGGCATGGACATCGAACACGTCGCCGAAACCACCCCTGAGAAGATTCACAAGATATCCGTTGACCCGAACGCCGGTCTGCTTGGCTATCAAAAGCGAGACCTGGGCTTGGCACTCGGCCTCACCGGAGCCGCACACAAGGCCTTTGCTAGGGCGCTGACCTCCATGTACGGCATGTTCGTCTCCAGCGACTGTGCGATGTTGGAGATCAACCCGCTCGTTCGAACGGCCGACGACGGCATCGTGGCGCTCGACGCCAAGGTTTCCTTTGACGAGAACGCTGAATTCCGCCACAAGAACTGGGACGACCTGCGCGACCTCTCCGAAGAGGAAGACGTTGAGATTCGAGCCAAGGAAACCGGCCTCTCCTACGTCAAACTCGACGGCAACATCGGCTGTTTGGTCAACGGCGCCGGTCTGGCCATGGCCACCATGGACGTCATCAAGCTCTACGGCGGCGAACCGGCGAATTTCCTTGACGTTGGCGGCGGTGCCAACGAGGAACAAGTCAAGACCGCCTTTTCCATCATTCTCGAGGACCCCAACGTGAAAGGCATCCTCGTCAACATCTTCGGCGGAATCATGCGCTGCGATATCATTGCCCGTGGCGTGATTGCAGCGACCGAGGCACTCTCGCTCGAAGTCCCGCTGGTGGTCCGGCTCGCAGGCACCAACGTCGATGAAGGGAAGGCCATCTTGGCTGAATCCACCCTCAACATTCACCCCGCTGACGACCTCGCTGAAGGGGCGCAAAAGATCGTGGAACTCATTGGAGGTGGAAACTGATGGCGATCTGGATTCAAGAAGATGCCAAGGTCCTCGTCCAGGGCATCACGGGCAAACAAGGCATGTTCCACGCCGACAAGATGGTCGAGTACGGCACCAACATCGTGGGCGGCTGCACCCCCGGCAAGGGCGGTCAATCCGTGGAGCTTCAGGGCAAGGCCTTCCCCGTTTGGGATTCGATGTTCGATGCCATCACGGAAACCGACGCCGACGCCACGGTCATCTACGTGCCACCACCCTTCGCCGCTGAGGCCATCATGGAGGCGGCTGATGCCTTTGACACCATCAAGGGCGAGGGCGTCGTGGTCTGCATCACCGAAGGAATCCCTACTCTGGACATGGTGAAGGCCGTGGCCTTTGTTGAGAACCGCCCCGGCGTTCGTCTCATCGGCCCCAACTGCCCGGGCATCATCACGCCGGGCGACAAAGGCGGCGCCAAGATCGGCATCATGCCCGGCCACATCCACGCTAAGGGCCGCATTGGCATCGTGTCAAAGTCCGGCACGCTCACCTACGAAGCCGTCGCTCAAACGATGAGCATCAACGAAGGACAATCCACGTGCGTTGGCATCGGCGGCGACCCCGTGAACGGCACGGGCTTCATCGAATGCCTCGCCGCTTTCCAAGCCGACGACCAGACGGAAGCCATCGTCATGATCGGTGAAATTGGCGGCAACGCCGAACAAGAAGCCGCGGCATGGGCCGCTGAACACGTCACCAAGCCAATCGTCGGCTTCGTCGCTGGCGCGACCGCTCCGCCCGGCAAGCGCATGGGCCACGCCGGCGCCATTATCTCCGGTGGCAAAGGAACGGCCGAGGAGAAGTTTGCCGCCTTTGAGGCCGCTGGCATCGCGTGCGCCAAAGACCCGTCGGAACTCGGGGCAGTGCTGCTCGAATCCCTGAAGGCCGCTGGCCTGCGCTGATCAGAGATAGACGTTTTTGAGATGCTGAACCGTTTGGTTGACCAAGCCGTTGGCTTTGGCAAAGGCCATCGCTTTCTTGCCCTCTTGACTGTGAACGTACAACGCCTCACCGGGACTTACAAGTTTGTTCCAGTGCTTTTGGAACCAGGATGCGTGTGATTTCTTCCCGGCGAGGCAAGACGGAACCCGATAGAACATGACCACCTCTTTTCGCTCCTTTCGGACGTACTTGGCAAGCACCTCAGGCAGCAGGCGAGAAAGGAAGGTCTCGTCGAAAAAACGAGCCGCTCGGCTGATGACGTATCGCGCACCGTCAATGGGGCCGAAGACCTCGCTGATGGCCTGTGCAAACATCGCCGATTGTTCCTCCGTGCACTCTTCAAGGTAATACCTGAACCAGCCCCCTCCTCGTTCACCACCGCCCAGTTTAGCGTATTTTGGCAGCAGACCGACCTCCCACATGCCAAGAGCGACCGCTTCAATGATGGCACGGTTCAGCGATTCATCCGTCCACGGGTCAGCCAATTTTCCAAATCCAAACTGCTCCCCACCCACCGATTGTGCGGGCATGAACTCCAGACTTTTTCGGGACTCAGCAGAGAAGGGTGTGCCGATGGCCCACAAGTCCCGTGAGGCCGTGCGGCGACGTGCTCGCTCAAGCATTTCTTGATTGATGACGCCCATGCCTTCGTTGACCGCTTCGGGTTTTAATTCGGTGAAGGCAGCGTGGACGTGGCCCACGCCTTTCTCTATAGAACCATCGTCGCAAACGCCATAGAGGTTCTTGTGTTTTCGCTCAAACCGCTCGTAATCGTCAAACCCTTTGATGAATTCTTCAGCGAGACAGACGATGTCCCAGTTGTTGGCCACCTTTTCAGGCCACAATTTGTCCAGGCGCATCGACCGACCTCGAAGCTGATTGATGCTCATGCTCGTGGTCACCGTGGTCAGGTCAACCAGCACGTTGATCCGAGAGGCGTCCCAACCTTCACCNAACAAGCCCCGTGTACCGATCAGGCATCGCGTCATGCCCTCTTGGAAAAATTCAGTNACCATGGTGGAGTAATANCGAGGCGCCCAATCCTTCCCCGAGCCGTGAATGTGGTGAAAACGACCCATCGATTCATCGCGGAATTCAATGGAGAGGTTTCGCTCGCTCACCCAGGTACGCGCTCGTTCAAGAAATCGCGCAGAAAGGTCGTCATCGACGAGCAGGGTGCTGCCTGTCATGAGCACGGGGTCNAGTTGGTCGCCCAACTCACACGCGACCAGCGCCTTGAACACACCGATCGCACCGCCGGCCTCGTCATCGTGGACTTCATCGACAACCGCCGTGGAGGACGTCTTCTCAAAATCCGTCACGATGACACAGCGTATGCGCTCGCCAAGTTCTTCGTATTCCACCCGCAAAATNTCGGACAAGGCCTCGGTTTTTGCTTGTGCATATGCGAGGATTCGTCCAACCGGCGATGCGCAGGGNCGTGCACCGCTNGAGGTGATTTGGTAGCCGAGTAGCTGGAACCGTCTGGAGACCTCATCGGCGAGTTCCTGGTCTTTGGGATGAGNGGAGCGTAGCAAACCAAAGCGGACATAGCGGTCCAGCAGCGGTCGAAGCAGAACAATCATCGGCGTGCTGTCGCGGAAATCCCCAAACCCAATCGCCGACATTGGGACACCTTTCGGAAGCGTGCGCTTCTTGACCGTGAGGTAGGCACGGGCCGCATCAGAAAACTTTGGCAACGTTTTGTGAAACTCGGCATAGGTGAGCCCCTCCCGNCCGGGTATTCGGCGATGNTCAAGGGTGTCAGCGAGCCAATCCGGGAAACACAACGCTCGGCCTTCCTCGACGAAGGGTTGAGAAATCTCATCAACCACTTCGAGAAAGGCCGTATCTGCTTCAGAAATGTAAGCGATTTCCTTGGGTGTCGGTCGAACGAAGTAAGCTAGGTCCTGATACGGAGCAAGGTTTGAGTCTCGAACAAGAGCAGGTGTTGGTACCTCGTAGTCGATCTCTCCGAGGAGTTCTTTGTAGTGGACCACGCCTGCTTTTTCTTCGTCTGGAGGGGTAGCCGTCAGACCGAGGACGATGGGATTTCCGAGTTCTTTACGGAGGGCCAAGAGAACTTCTCCCCAATGTTCGGTCAAGTGATGGCACTCATCGAGAATAATGAGCCCGATGTTGGCGGCCTTCAACGCATCAATGGAGGCTTTTGCTCCCTCGTTGAGCCACGCCAGGGCACCGTCTTCACCCACTTTCTGACGNCGAACTTTTTTCCNATGTTTCTTCATTTCCTTCTCAAAATAATCGGGATTTTTGACGCGGAGGTCCTCAAGCCACGCCAAACCGGATGCCTCGTCGATGGCTTCACCGTCTTCTATCAATTTTGACAACCACAGTTGGAGACCAGCCCTCTCGAGATCGTCGCCCTTGCTGCGGACCATCGTCAGCGATTGGTACGTCAACGAGGTGAGGAGACCGGGACGCCTCGGGTCCAGGCTCAACCCGTCTTCGTTGCCGTCCAAGTCAAACAACGACGTTCTTGCGAGCCATTGAGCCTGTATGGCAGAGTTGGGAGACAGAACGAGGGCCGGTTGACGAACCATGTCCGCCCAGACATAGAGCCCGAGGATGGTTTTCCCCGAGCCCGGTGGGGCGACGATGTAAAGTTGGTCTGCACCCGCTGAAAGCTGCGGTTCAATCACCGATTTAGCGGCTGATTGAGAAGGACGTAATGTTCCAGAGAAACCAATGTTGCCGAAGTCAGTGGAGCCCATGGTGGCACCTCAGTTCATCACCTTGGAGGACCTCGACGAGGACCGCCGGGTGGGCCGCCCTTCTTGGGACCGGGTGGACCACCGGGGCCGCCTTTCTTTGGGCCGCCGGGAGGACCGCTCTTCTTNGGACCGCGTGGACCGCCAGGCCCGCCTTTCTTCGGACCGCCGGGAGGGCCGCTCTTCTTTGGACCGGGTGGACCGCCAGGCCCGCCTTTCTTCGGACCGCCGGGAGGGCCGCTCTTCTTGGGGCCAGGAGGACCGCCCTTCTTGGGGCCGGGTGGACCTCGCCGACCAGGACCTGGAGGGCCGGAGCGAGCGGGGGCGGGCGAAGGTTCGTCCTCGGCATCATCGTCTTCAAACACAGCACCGCAGTGGGGACATTCAGAATCGCTTTCCTTGACGAGTCCATCACAAATCTCGCAGGCGAACATGTCTTCATCCGATTCAGCCCCGAGTTTCTCCGTCGTGCCGTCCTTGGAACGGAACATGGTGATGGCGCATGACAGGTCGTACCCTTTCAGGGCTAATTCTGTTTGAATGGCTTGCTCAAAGGCTTGCGTGAGGTCTTCGGGTGAATCCAGCACCCGCCCGTCGTCGATGTAGGTGACGTTAACCATGAACTGGTCGTCCTCGAGCTTGGTCTGGGGGGCCTCAACCGCCACGCCTCGCTTGCGAGCCACGCGACGAACGGCCACCTCTGAAATGCGACGCAACAGCGCGTCGTTTGGTGCATCTTTTCCGGCCGGGTTCAGCGCTCCAGCCATGATCTCGGCTGCGGCATTACCGCCCTCTGCACCGGCACGAAGATGGGCAGGCAGTTCCCCACCGCCCAAGTTGGCAAGCACCGAGGAGGCCGGCGACTGATTCATCGAGAGCCACTGATTCCTGCGCTCATCTTTCACGGCGCGTTCAGCCTCCGCCAAGCGGTTGACCATGGCGTCGGTGGGAGAATTGGCGGGGTTGTGGGCGATTTTGGTCCCGCCAGCGGCCAGCGGGGACACGTTGCCTGCGTTCGGTAGCGCACCGCTGGCGATGGACGGTCCACGCTGGAGATGAGGCATGTCGTTGCGAGGTGCACCTTGCATGTTGGGCATCACGTTGCCTTGTTGTGGAGGAAACTGATTGGGCGGGAATTGGTTGGGCGGCATCCCACCTTGAAGCGGCTGTTGCGGGTAGGTCCCCGGCGGGAGGTTTTGCTGCTGATGCAACCCCTGAGCCATGCCTTGAAGCATGTCGGGTTGGATTTGGCCCATTTGTTGCATGTTGTTCTCCTGTTGCATGCGCTGGGCTTGGCCTGAAACCGGGTCAAAGGTTCGTTGCTGCTGTGGGAACGGCGGGATGTTTTGCGCCGGCGGCATGCCCTGAGTGGGCGGTGGAGCGAACCCACTCGAAGCCGAGACGTCCTGACGAGCACCGCATTCCGTGCAGAACATGCTGTCCGCTGGAATTTGTGCGCCGCAGGAATTGCAGTTCATGGCTCTCCCCTTCCAAATGTTGCTTAAGCCACCCTTCCTAAAGGGTTGCGACGAGTTGCCCATCCAACCTCACCTCCTGCGACGCTTTGGGTGATGGACAAGCGGCGTGTCATCCATATCTTCATGGCAAGGCTAAGGGTGGGCGGAACGGAGGGAGAGACGCTTGCCGGTTTTGGTCAATGAAAAAATCGATGCGCTGCTCGAAACCACCTCACGGTCGTTTTATCCGACGCTCAAGTACCTCCCCAAAAAAACACGGGGGCAAATCGGCTTGCTCTACCTCCTCGCCCGTGTGGCCGACACCATCGCCGATTCCAAAACAGGCGATACGGACATGCTGGTGAACCACCTCCAGAACTACAACGATGTGGTCCAAGGGCGTTCGGAAAACCTGCCTGATTTCTCTGCGCTGGCCGATCTCCAAACCAATGAACACGAGGCTGAACTTCTCCGAAACGTACCGTTGGTGATCGAGGGCCTCGACACGTACGACAGCGATGACCAAGCCCGCATGCTCGAATGCCTTGAGATCATCGTCGGCGGTCAACTTCTGGACCTTGAGCGGTTCGGCCCCGCCAACGAAGGCGGTACCGTTTCTGCCCTCCCAACCGATGACGAACTGGACGACTATACCTTTCGCGTGGCGGGCTGCGTGGGTGTGTTTTGGACCAAAATGTCCCTGGCGCACCTCATGAAACTCTCCCCCGAAAACGAAGCCCTGTTCATGGAGCGAGGCATCCGGTTCGGTAAAGCATTGCAGATGATCAACATTCTTCGAGACATCCCCGAAGACCTGCGGTTTGGCCGATGCTACATACCGGAGGCTGCGCTGAAGGAGATCGGCTTGAAACCCGATGATTTGCTGGACGACGAGAACCTCGCCACCTTCCGCCCGCTCTACGACCGGTACCTCGACCTGACCAACGAACACCTCGAGGCCGCAACGGAATACATCCGGATGATTCCCGAAACACAATTTCGCCTCAAAGCATCCTGCATGCTCCCCGTGTTGGTTGGCCAGCGCACGGTCACCCTGCTTCGAGAAGGCAACATTCTGAACTCTGGCGAGCGCATCAAAGTGACCCGGGATGAGATGAAAACCTATGCTCGCAAATTGTTGCGAGCCTTGCTTATTCCCGGTGGTGTTCGTCGACTCCTTGAAAAGAACAAAGATACGTCTTCGAATCTATAGAATTATTTTTCTTTGTAGACATCTACTTACTTCATCTCAAATCACGGGTTTGTATCGCACTCCCAAGGCGAGGGCTCTTAAACAAAGAAGGCGAGGGCCGACCGGTTAGGATGCTGGAACGCCGCAAACCGCTCGACTTGCTGTTTCCCCTCAAAGGGAACGCGGCGAGCCGCACCGGCGAGGATGATGTTCGACCACCAACCACGCTCGATCGGCTTCGAGCCGGTGTCACCCTCGCACGTGATGCGGTCAAAGCCGTGAGCGTCACCGCCATGGAAGCCCTCCGCGANGGTGCGTCCTTCATCGGCATCGTCGGCGAAACCAACGAGCTCGTGGACCCGTTCGCCCATCTCGACGCACCCATCTGGTCCGAACAACCTCCCGCTGAACTGCACAAGCTTGCCTACCGCTACTGCGAAGAACTCACCATGCGTGAAGCCGGCAACTTCTATCACTCGTTCAAGTACCTGCCCGAAGAGCAGCGTTTGGCCATGTGCGCCATCTACGCCTTCTGTCGCCGTGCCGATGACATCGCCGACGGTGATTGGGCAGACCGCTTCCCCGGCGGTAAAGGCATGTTGGACCCCGAGGCCATGGAATACCGAAACCAACTCGAATCGCTTCAGGACCAAGGCACCATCCTGGACGAGGATGCTTACCTGAACAAGATCACGCAGCTGTTTTTCTTCCGAAAGAAGCTCTCCACCTGCTACGGCGACGTTCACTCAACCGATCCCGTTTTCCTGGCCCTCAAGGACACCGTCCAGCGGTACAACATCCCACGCGACGTGTTTGACGACCTGATCTCTGGCATGGAGGACGACCTCTACAACAACCGATACCGCACGTTTGACGAACTCTACGTGTACTGCTACCGTGTCGCCTCGGTGGTCGGGCTCATGTGCATCGAAGTCTACGGATACGACAACCCCATGGCCCGAAAATACGCCGAGTCTTGGGGCATTTTCATGCAACTCACCAACGTCCTGCGAGACGTCGGCGAAGACATTCAGCGCGACCGTGTCTACCTCCCGTTGGATGAACTCGAACGCAACGGCATGACCGAAGAGGAACTCAGTGGAACCATCGTCCTCAACAAGCACTGGGAACCCTACTGCCGTCAATACGCCGCACGTGCCCGAACCTACCTCGAAGAAGCCCGTGCACTGTTGCCACTCCTGCCTCGTCGAACACGGTACTCACCGGCCGCCATGATCGCCTTTTACGACAAGATTTTGCGCCAGATTGAGAAACAGCAAGGCGACGTCTTCACCAAGCGCGTGAAATTGAATAAGATTCAGAAAATCTCACTCGCCGCCGCCGTCTACCTTCGCCACCGTTTCCTCCCTGCGTTCCTCGACCCCGTATGGGCCGGCTTGGCCCGCGTGGGTTTGCTGCCCAGCGTTTGATTCACTCCGGCCAGGGACGCTCGTCGTCCCACGCGTTCCACGCTGCGACCCAAGGTTGCATGAACGGCTCAATGGCAAGCCCCATGCCTTCAAGCACGTCCTTCGGATGAACGGCCCCTCCTCTCCGGATACCGGTACGAAGCAACGCCACGGAGCAGGTACGTCCCGACTGCACCGTTTGCTGTTGGAAGTAGAAAAAGCGGTCGTCCATGCCGACCAGATCGGTCACGATTTGCGTACGACGCCACGGACGAAGCCGATGGCGGTATCGAATGGTCGACCCTGCGACCACGAAGGCCGAACGGGTTTTGCGGACCCAGCGGAACAACCCGGTCCGCAAGGCAAGGTCGTAGCGAGCGAGGTCAAAGAGCACGAAGTGGCGACCGTTGTTCACTTCCGGGTAGACATCAAGGTCGGCCAACCCCGGACGAAACGTCCAGATGTAGGAGGTGGAAGGGTCGAAGACCTCAGGCTTTCGAACAGCGTTTTTCAGAAACAACACGGCCAACCGGAGGTAGGCGTACATCGTGCATCATGCTTGGCGCGTGAAGGCCTGAATACCGGTGATGTATCGGCCCAAAATCAGGTTGTGAATGTCGTGAGTTCCTTCGTAAGTTTTCACTGACTCAAGGTTGGCCATGTGGCGCATGACCGGGTATTCGTCCAGAATACCGTTGGCGCCGTGAATGTCTCGGGCCACACGAGCGATTTCGAGGGCGATGTCGACGTTGTTCATCTTGGCCAGGGAGATTTGTTCAGGGAACCAGGTGCCGTCATCCTTCTTTTTGCCGAGGTGGTAAGCGAGCAGTTGGCCCTTCGTGATCTCACGCAACATCCACGCCAATTTGTTCTGCACGAGTTGGTAGGATGCGATGGGGTGGTCGAACTGGATGCGAGAAAGGGCGTAGGTCTTGGCACTGTGGAAGCACGCCATGGCCGAGCCGAGCGCACCCCAGGAAATACCGTAGCGAGCGTTGTTCAGGCAGGAGAACGGACCGCGAAGGCCTTTGACACCTGGCAGCATGCGGTCCTTGGGAATCTTGCAGTCCTGGAACACCAGTTCGCTGGTGACGCTGGCTTTCAGCGAGTGCTTTCCTTTCATTTCAGGTGCTGAATAGCCTTCATCACCTTTCTCAACGATGAAGCCACGAATGACGCCGTCCAACTTCGCCCAGACGACGGCCAAGTCGGCGATGGTCCCGTTGGTGATCCACATTTTGGCGCCGTTCAAGAGGTAGTGATCGCCTTTGTCTTCGGCTTTGGTGACCATGTCACCGGGGTTTGAACCGTAGTCGGGCTCTGTCAGTCCGAAGCAGCCAATCCATTCACCAGAGGCCATCTTTGGAAGGTACTTCTCCTTCTGTTCCTCGGTGCCGAAGTCCCAAATCGGGTACATGGCGAGGGACCCTTGAACGGACGCAAACGAGCGCAGACCGCTGTCGCCTCGCTCCAATTCCTGACAGATAAGGCCGTAGGCAACGTAGGAAAGACCGGGGCAACCGTAGCCTTTCAGGGGGGCGCCGAGCACACCCATTTCGCCGAGGGCCACGCGCCACTCGTCGAGGAAAACGCCTTCCTCGCATGCCTGTTCAATCTTGGGGATGACGGCTTCGTCAACCCACTCGCGAACCATGTCGCGTACCATGATTTCTTCCTCGGTCAGCAGGCTTTCGATGTTGTAAAAGTCAAGACCCTCAAACGGCTCCATGTCATCCCCCGTTACAAGGGCCACGCGGGTGCTTCATCAACATGTCCCCTCGGTTGATAGAAAGGGCGTTGTCATTTCTTCCCAAACCGCCATTCGCGGTACTTTCGCTGCATCCACGGGCTGTTCATGTAGACCAAACCGAGAATGACGCCGGGAACGGAAATCGCCACGGCGCCGAGCACCAAGACGTCCATGATGCTGGTCTCAATCACCTCAACGGCTGGATTAAACTCGATGACGTTGCCAAAATCGGTGATGATGTACCCGTTATGTCGGGTGGTTTCCCAAACAACAGCGAGACCTCGGCCGGCCACCACCGCATCCCAAGCGGCCGCATCCTCAGGGAGAAGAACACTGAACGCCTCACCCGTCATGGGTGTATAGCGAACCAAACCGAGCGGTGCAAGGTGAATCAAGCTCGTGCCGTCATCGCCTCGTCCGTCGCCAACGAACTCACCGCTGGGCAAGTCCCAAGGAACGCTGGCTTCAACGGTTGAGGAGCGGGCATCAAGCGTGTTGATGCGGACGACTTGGCTGACCAGACCGCTGGCAAAACCGACGCATTCGTTGAGGATGCCGCTGGCACAGTCCACGCCCACCCAAGTTTTGGAGGCGGTTTGAGGTAGCCAGGCGATGCTGTGGCCTTCGTCGATCACAGCCATGCCCTCGTCCACCGAGGCGATGACGCAAACGTTGTAGTTTCGATGACAGTCAACGTCCGTGACAGCGCTCTGCCCGTGGTTGTCGAGCTGTTCAAAACCGGTGTGCTCTGCGAATTTCCATACCTCGCCGGTCGAGGAGGCAACGTAAGCAAAATCGCCGCCGGGTCGCCACTTGACCGCCGTGAGGTCGAACCCCAGCACGCTGAACGTACCGTTCACGTAGGTGATGCTGTGGTCGTACGTGTCGTAGCGCATCGCCATGCCGTCGTCCCCCACCAGCAATGCCGTGTTCCCACGAGGATGCCAAGCGATGTCGTGAACGGTGGAATTCCGCCCGGTTACCAATTCCACGTCGAGGGCACGGTTTCCGGCGTCATCGGCCGAAAGTAAACGCGCATAGCCGTTCATGCCCGCAACGAGGACATCGCTGCCGTCTGGTGAGACTTCACCAACGGTGATGCCAAGGTCGTTCTCACCCAAGGCGCCAGCGTCGGTCAACTCGATGCGGCTGACCATTTCACCCGACACCAGCGGCGTCAGCATCAGCAGAACGAGGCTCAAGGCCAGCCAAGCATGACGTCGCATGGCAAACCCACCCAACCCGCCATCAAAACATCTCCCCTGCCGGGGTCTTTGACATCCCCTCCGGACGGTGGCCTTATGAGACGCAAACCGGTGCGGTTGCCATGGAGCGATTTGCAGTCAAGCGTGGCCTGATTAAATCCATGGGTGGAAACGCAGGATTGGCCAAACTGGCCACGTCCTATTTTGACAACATCAACGTGGACGCAGAAGGTGTCTTTACCGGCTCGTACGGCTTGCTGGTCAGCGTCCAGGGCTCCTACGATGACGCTGGAAAACTGGCGGTGGATGTTGTTCAACTCAAGGGCGCCGATTTGGCTGCTTTCCTCGACGGCGACGGCGGTCGTGAACAAGCCATGGAATCTCGAAAGCGATGGTCCGGTTTCCTCGATGAAGCCACCGGCTACACCGCCAAACAGCGCGGCGACAAGGCCAAAGAAGAAGCGAAGAAGTTCTCCAAGGCAAAATCGGCGATCAAGATGGCGCACAAATCCATGGAGTTGATGAAGAACCTCGACCAGAGCACCATCGACCAAGCCAACCAGCTTATCGCCGACCTTGAGGCGATGATTGAAGCCGGCACGCCACCGTCCGAGACGCAGGTTAAGAAACTGGACAAGTTGTTCTGAGGCACTTCCATGGCGTCCAAGCAAGACATTCCGGCCTTGCTGTCGTCCAAGGAAGGTTACGACCAACTGAGCGATGAGGCGAGGCAACGCCTGCACACCATGGTGGGTGAAGTGGAGGAGGTGGTCGGTGTTGAACACCTCATTCAGGCGCTTCACACCGGAACTTCTCACGGAGGCGACGGGGTGCTGCGGTGCTACGTTGGGTTTGAACCCAGTGGAAAAGCGCACATCGGCTGGAAAGTGTTGGCCTTGCAACTTCGCCGAATGCTCGATGCCAACGCCAACGTGATGGTGTTTCTGGCCGACTGGCACGCATGGGTCAACGACAAATTCAACGGCGACATGGAGGCCATTCAAACCACGGCCGTGTACATGCAAGAAACCTTCAGAGCCCTCCTCGACCATCCACCCGAAGGAACCGGGCCGGGAGAATTGCAATTCAAGTGGGCCTCGGAACTCATGGAATCCAGCGACTATTGGGCCCGCGTGCTGCGGTGTTCGAAGGGCGCAACGCTGGCCATGGTTCGCAAAACGTTCACCATCATGGGTCGCGACGAAGCATCGTCCGACCACGATCTCTCCAAATTCTACTACCCCGCCATGCAGGCAGCGGACATTTTCGAAATGGACATTGACATCGCCATTGGCGGCATGGACCAACGAAAAGCCCACATGTTCATGCGGGACGTTGCCTCAAAATACGGTTGGGAGAAAGCAACGTGCCTTCACACACCCATCGTTTCCTCTCTCAAGGCCTCCGGTGCTCGAATGGAATCCTTCGATCATAAGATGTCCAAATCCGACCCGAACGGTGCCCTGCTGCTTCATGACACCCACGAACAAATACGGAAGAAAATGAAGAAGGCTTACATCTCCCCCGACGACCCTCAATCTCCGGTGTATGAACTGGCTGAGTACATCCTCCTCCCCGAATTTGGGGAAATCGTCGTGACGCCGAACCCGAAGTTCGGTGAACCGAGCACGTGGACGGACCTGGAAGCCTTCAGAAACGCCGTGATGGACGGTACGCTTCACCCGCTGGATGCGAAGTTTGGGGTCGCCGACGGGCTGTCAAAGGGGCTTGAATCGTTGGCAAACCACTTCGACGCCAATCCCGAGACCCTCGACCGTGTAACGGCGCTCATGAATCGTTGAATTCATCCTGGACGGGCAACTCCTCAACGCTCAGGATGTCGATGGAAAGCAGTCGACGGGTGTCTTTTGCAAAGTTCCGTTCTGGCACGGGTTGTACGCGAACGATGCCGTTGATTCGAGCGTAGGTTGATGATTCCAGTGCGTGCACCAAATCGTCCGCCACCGTCCCGACAATTTGGTTGCGCGTTGAGCAGTTGATGAGGCGATGTTCGCTGTTGTAGGTGATCTGGCTCATGCTGATGTCCTGCACGTCCTCGTAAACGCATTCCTCAATGACCATCCTGAAATTTGGCCGCGGGTGAAACATGCCCATGGGGAGGTCCTTGGTGTCCATGTCGCTGAACACTTTGTCCAAGCAGACCCGACAGACCCGCGGGCTCTCGCGCTCCCTCGCACGCCGCTGATTGATGACGGTTGGTGTGCCGCAATCCAAACACTCGTACGTGGCTTGCTTGAGCCACCCGTAAGGCTGCGAGACCTCGTTGATTTTGACGTCCAAGCACACCAAATCGTTGCGGTCTCGCATGCGGAGTTCGTCAACACGATTGAGGTAGTTCTCAGGTAGCCCGACCACGCGGATAACCGGTCGGGTGGGGATGTTGTTGGCGTCGAACTGCTCACGCATGATGCGGTGCCCCAACTCAAGCGCTCGCGTTGGGTTCTCATGGAACATGTGGCGCAGCGTGGGTTGCTGGTCGATGAGATGATGCTCGACGTGAAAACCATGAACGCTGTCCTCCATCCCATGGAGGCGGGCGATGTCGGCTTTGTAGTTGGAAACGATGACCGTTTTCCACTCTCGGAGGGCGGCCTGTTCTTCGGGATCAATCTTGACGTTCTTCGGCGGAGGCATGGAGTTTTCCCGCTGGTGGGACGGTTCATAATCCTACCCTCCACCGCTTCGAAAGCTGGCTCGGGGTTGAGACGCCATGCGGTGTAGTGGCAAGGTTCATGAATTGAGTCCCGGTGGAAAAATTGCAAACTGGAGTGACCGTTCATGCCCAACATCATCGTCCTCGTCAAGCAAGTTCCCGACACCAACGCCAAGATCGTCGTCAACGGCGATCGAGTTGACCTTTCCACCGTGAAAATGGTGATGAGCCCCTACGACGAATTCGCCGTCGAAACAGCGCTCAAGCACAGGGAAGCGGCGGGCGGGGAGGTCACAGCGCTGACCGTCGGCGGTGCTGGAGCGGAGAAAATCCTGAAGGACGCCAAGGCCATTGGCGTCGATCACATCGTTCGAATCGACGCCACCGGCGACATGGATTCGAACGCCCTGCAGAGCGTCCTTGCTCAAGCCGTCGCCGATCTGGGCGGCGAGGTGGTGTACTGTGGAAAATCAGCGGCCGACACCGGCGCTGGCTCGACCGGACCCGGTGTGGCCGAACGCATGGGTTGGGCCTCGGTGTCCAACATCGTGGGCGCCTCGTTCTCCGACGGCGTCAACGTCGTCATGCCGAGCGGTGGTGGCAACGCTCAGGTCAGCGTCCCCCTTCCAGCGGTCGTGTCGTGCGACAAAGGGGATTTCAAAGTCCGAAAGCCCAACGTGAAGGGCATCATGCAAGCCAAAAAGGCAAGCGTTGACGTTCGTTCTATAGAGGTTCCAGCATCAACCGTTTCCATCGTCAACCACGCCCTGCCGCCCGCCAAACCAGCGGGGAAGAGCTACCAGGGCGGTGCAGCCGCTGCTGAAGTCGCACAGTTGCTTCGAGATGAAGCCAACGTCCTNTGAGGTGATTCCATGACACAAACCATCGTAATTGCAGAAATGAACAACAACNCCGTCCACCCGAGCACCGCAGAATTGGTGAGCGCCGCCAAAATCCTTGGCGGAGAACCCACCTTGGTCGTGCCCTGCACGGACGCAAGCCAAGCCAGCGGCGCTGCCGGCATGGGGGCAGGNAACATCATCGCCGCCAAGGCCGAAGCCTTCAGNCACTACGACGCCAGNGGATGGGCAGCNGCCCTCGACGCCGTTGTCCCCCAAGGCACCGTGATCACGGGCGCCAGCCCGCAATCCAAGGACCTCGCAGCCCGCTTTGCCGCTCGACGAAACCTCTCGGTCGTTCAGGATGCGGTGAACATCGAAGGCACGACCATCACGTCGCCGGTCTACGGCGGGAAAGCCATGCAAACCGTGGCCGTCAGCGGTCCCGTCGTCGTCTCGGTTCGCTCCAACGTGTTCGCTCCGTCCGAGGGTGGCGCCACCGATGTGGCCGTCATCGACACCACCGGCAACGTGGCCACGTCCGTCAAGGAATTCATGGCCAGGGCGTCGGAACGCCTCGACGTCGCCGAAGCCAACATCATCATCTCCGGTGGCCGCGGCATGGGCTCACCTGACAATTTCACGCACCTCGAAGCCATCGCTGACACCATCGGAGCTGCCGTTGGCGCTTCTCGCGCCGCCGTGGATACCTGGGAGGCCATTCCCCACTCGATGCAAGTGGGCCAGACGGGGAAGACCGTCAATCCCAACCTCTACATCGCCGTCGGAATTTCAGGCGCCATCCAGCACCTCGCCGGAATGCGGTCCTCCAAGTACATCGTCGCCATCAACAAGGACGCCGACGCTCCAATCTTCCAACACGCCGACTACGGCATCGTTGCGACGTGGGAGGATGCCCTGCCTGTGCTTCACGAGAGCCTCAAAGGCATGATGGCCTGATCAGGCGTACTTCCCAAAACCGTACGTCCCTCCCGCACCAGCGGGGTCGCCTACAAACGGGTTGGTTCGTTTCTCGTGCCCGATGGTCGTCAGTGGACCGTGCCCCGGATGGACCACGGTGTCTTCGTCCAGCGGCCACAATTGGGTGTGAATGGACCGAGCCAAGAGGTCAAAATCACCGCCGGAATTGGCAATATCGGTTCGACCAACCGACCCTGCAAAGAGCGTGTCGCCCACGAAGACATGGTCCGGGCCGTTCTCGACGGGAACCAGAAGGCAACACCCGCCAAGGGTGTGGCCTGGTGTGTGAAGAACGCTCAGTTCGAGCGTTCCAAAGGCGTACGTTTTCCCCGCTTCAAAGGCGCAGTCCGCCTCGGCAGGTTCCGGCAGCGAAAGTCCGTAGCGNCGCCCGGAGGCCTGNGCGAGGGTCTGAAGAAAATCGTCATCNGGATGGAGGNACCATTCCACGCCGTAGTGCTCTCGAAGNACTGGAATGAAGCCGCTGTGGTCAAAGTGTGCGTGGGTGTTGACGAGCGCCACCACCCGCCGCTTTGGAAGACCTCGTTCCTCGGCCACCGCAGCGTTGTCTGGACCCGTGGTCCAGTTGGGCCCCGGCCCCTCAAAGCCGTCAATCCAATCGATGATGCGTTGTGGCTCGTCGCCGCCGTCAATGATGATGGTGTCGCCGCTCACAGGGTCGGTCACCACCGAACAGCGCATCTGGAGTGGACCGACGAAGAAGTGGTCAATCCACGGTTCACGCAGGGCCATGACTCGCCGAGGTTGCCCCCCTTCATGAGGTTGAGCCATCGACAATGGACACGACCAACGCATCCGTGGTCCACGAACCCTGCCGGTCGACCACCCGCAGTTCGAATCGATGACGGCCGAGGGGCAATTTGAGTTTCACCTGCGCAACGTCGGCAAGTTCCTGTCCGCGGTCATCGCACCACGACCACGTGGCGATTTGGTCCTGAGGATCGAACGATCCGCGCCCGTCGAGAAGGACGATGCAGGTCCCATCATCATCGGCCACATGCCGCTGNTCGTCGCCTGCCACCGCACGCGGGGCGATGAACTCCTCCACGGATGCGGAGAGGGCGTCNAGCANGGACCCCGTTTCTTCCAAAGTCAAGGTCTCGGTTGACTGAAGTGCTTCCATCAATTCATCTTCAGTGGGCCCTTCGCTGGATGGTTCAGTGGCGGCCACCTCACCGTCCATCGCTTCCAACAGCGATGCGTGAGCGACCTCCGGTTGACCGGTTCGCATGTGCTCCTGTTCTTCGTCGGTCAGGAAGGTGAGAACATCGTCGTCGTCGCCGTAGAGTTCCTCGGCCGACAACGGCGAAGCGACCGCCTCTTCTTGGAACCAGAGGGTCAATTCAGCGGCATCGAGGTCTTCAACCGGCAACGAAAGGTCGACCCAACCAATGGGCTCTGCAGCGGTGTAGTCGTTCTGGTCGTCGCCTGCGAACACCAAGCCTCCCAAACGCTCGGATGTGCACATCAAACGGGGCATGCCCTGATGCTCGATTTTCCAGGGCTGTTCATCATGAAGACCGTGAACGTAAAACCACGAACTGGCGATGACTTCGAAACGCTGTTCGAGGCACGCAAACACCGCATACCCCGTCTCGAGAACGAGTTCCATGCGTCCGTCCTCGTGAAGGCGGTGAACGGAACCGTCATCAAAGCCAAGGATCGCCCCTGAAGAAGATGGAGAAGATGTAAGCAATCGCCTACGTAGGTCCTCTCGCACAATCAGCCGGTCGTTTTCCCAGAACTCGAACTCGATGGCTTCCTCCTCACCCGCCACAAGAGCGTGCCCCTCACGGGTCAAGAAAAGACGGCCTGAGGTCGTCAATCCCATCGCCGTGATACGCTCGCCGTGAACCCCACGAGCCGGCCGCCTCCAGACCACGCTCTGCCCCTCGCAAGCCAGAACCTTGCCGTTCTGTTCTGCGATGAACACGCGCTGGTCATGAACCTCCACGTGGACCACGTCGTCCAGCCCGTGAAGCTGAGAGAGACTNACNGACGGTCGACCTCGCTGGACGAGAACGACTTCACCCATGCCGGTGAGCACCGCCAATTTCAGACCCATCGGGCGACAGGTCTGAACGCCGCCGTCAATGTCTTGGGTTTCAATCGGGCCTCCGTCGAGGTCGTGGAAGGCCAATGAACCAAGGTCATCACCGACCACCAAGCCATCACGATGAAACCCAAGATACGACACTTGATGAGGAGCCATCCAAAACTTGAGCGTTTCAAATTCACCACCGGGATCCAACTGGCCCATGCAAACTTTGGTTGCCCCCTCAACCCAAGCAAGACGGCCAGATGACTCATCCAAGGCCAAATGATTCACCTTCAGGTCGGGGCGAACCAACGGACGAACGGGTCGTGTCGAGACCATGAACCGACACGTGGTCGGTCGTAGAAAAGAACTCGCCCCACCCGTGCAAGGCTCAAAGCGCTTCGTCGTTGTGAAGGTCGATGACGGCATCGTCAACGTGAGATTNGCCCTTGGCAGCATCGTTTCGAGCATCGTAGAGTTTCTGCAAGTAGGCATCATCTATGTCGCCCGTGATGTATTCACCGTTGAAGCAACTTGCATCAAACGCCTTGACATCGGAGGTCTCCTGGAGGGTAACGTCGATCAAATCCTCAAGGGTTTGATAGAACAGGCGATCGCTTCCAATGGTCTGGTTGATCTCTTCGATGCTTCGACCGTTGGCGATGAATTCGTTGACGGCCGGCATGTCAATGCCGTACACGTTGGGGTGCCGAACCGGCGGCGCGGCGGAAGCGAAGTAGACCTTGGCGGCGCCGACGTCTCGGGCCATCTCAATGATCTGTGCGCTGGTGGTCCCCCGAACGATGGAGTCGTCGACCAGCAAGACGTTTTTTCCACGGAATTCGTGTTCAATGGCGTTGAGTTTGCGGCGGACGGATTTTTCCCGCAGGGCCTGACCTGGCATGATGAACGTACGGCCCACATAGCGGTTTTTGACAAAGCCCTCCCGATAGGGCAGGTTCAACGCTTTCGCCATTTGCAGAGCTGCAATTCGACCGGAATCAGGGATTGGAATCACGACGTCAATGTCGTGGTCGGGCCAAGATTCGAGCACTCGTTCAGCAAGCCGTTGACCTTGGTTCAANCGCGATTGATACACCGACATCCCGTCGATGACGGAATCGGGACGCGCGAAGTAAACGTATTCGAAGATGCACGGCGTGTAGCCCGCCGGTTCAGAGCACTGGCGCGAAAACAGATGACCGGACGCACTGATGAAAATCGCCTCACCCGGCAGGATATCCCTGACAATTTCGAAGCCGAGCGCCGTGATGGCTACACTTTCACTGGCCACGATGTATTCNGTTTGACCCTCGGTTTCGCGCTTCCCGTAAACGAGAGGACGGATGCCGTTGGGATCACGGAAGGCCAGCAGACCGTAGCCAGAAATGACCGACACACAGGCGTAACCTCCTCGAACCCGATCGTTGACGGCGCTCACTGCACCAAACACCGTCTCAATGTTCATGTGGGGGTCGCCTTGGATGCGCAGCGAAGAACTGCGCTCACCCAATTCAACGGCCAGGGCGTTGAGGAGGAGTTCTGAGTCACTCGTGGTGTTGATGTGGCGCATGCAGTCGTCGCGCAGAAATTTCCCGAGGGCCTCGGCATTCGTGAGGTTGCCGTTGTGAGCGAGCGCAATCCCGTAGGGTGAATTGACGTAGAAGGGCTGAGCCTCCGCTCTTGAGGAAGACCCGGCAGTGGGGTACCGAACGTGGCCGATGCCAACGTTGCCCTCCAGTCGAAGCATGTGGCGCTTGAAGAAGACATCTGCCACCAAGCCGTTGGACTTTCGCAGTCGGAAGTGCCCGTCGGTATCGGTGAGAATTCCCGCAGCGTCTTGACCGCGGTGCTGGAGAACGGTCAACCCGTCATACAGCAATTGATTCACATGTGCTCCTTGATGGCCAACAATGCCAAGGATGCCACACATGGGTTCGCCTCGTACCAACCAAGCCAAGGTTGCTTCTTATCGTTGCGATGAAAAAAATTCAGGCCTTGGGGCGGTGGGTCTTCTTGGACCAGTTGTACTTGCGAATCTTGGAGGTCTCTCCGTATCCGCAGGATGCGCACACCTTCTTTTGCTTGTGATACGCATTGCGACCGCAGCGACGGCAGCGAATGTGGGTGGTCTTTTGGCGTCGACCCATGGATGGTGTACCTTTGGACATGCGCTCACCTGAACGACTCGCCCACCGACCTCCTCCTTATGAACTCAACGGCAGAGTCCGTGGAGCCCTTCACTCCTCTTCAAAGTGGATGGTTCGGCTTGGCCCGTTCATGATGCTGGCAAACAGTGTCCCCGCCACCACGACCGTTGCGAGCCCGAAGCCGAGTACCGTTGTGCCAAAGCGAATGATGTTGGAGAGCGCCTGGGCCCGAACCGACCCGTTGTCCTCCATCAGCAGTTCACCTTGGGAGAGGAAGAACACGGTCAGAGCGAACCCGAGGCCGACGCTCAACCCCATGCCCAACAGGGGTGCGAACGGACGTTTTCGTGCATCGCCGTACACGAACAGCGTGAGCAACAACATGAATGAAAACAGGGTGAACGAGGTGAGCATGGCGTTCGCAAACCGAACCAAGGTACCCTCGGGCTGAACCCCTGACAGGGCAGCCACGCCGAAAATGACGGCGGTGAACGGGAGCATCACTTTCCCGGCCGTGCGCAGAAGGGACGGGCGAGCCCTCGATTCATTCATCCTCGATCACCCTCCCGAGGTTCTTGGCGATCGTCGTGCTGGCTTGAGCCAACTGGTCAGCGGTCGGTGGTGCGAGTTGCGGCGGGGCGGGTTGTTGCGATTCGTAGACCGCCAACACCACGGCAAACACCAGCACGGCGGCAGCGGCTCCAACCAACGCACCGAACAGGTCGGCAGCGGCCAACAGCACCTCGCTCGCGAACACCTCGTGCTGGACGTTCGGCCCGTCGAGGACGGACCCGAGCAGCAGCAAGACGGCCGAAAATCCGGCCAACATCACCATGAGACGCCGTTCCTGCAGCCGGTCCTCACCAACCAAACCGACCACGGTAGCCGCCCCTGCGCCGCACGCCAGCACACCCAGCAGCATCGTCGGCCAAAAGATGAGCCAGTACCGATTCACCTCACCGGGGTAGGTGGGGGTCAGAACCCACCAGTGCATGGCCTCCAGCCACAGAACGCCGACCAGCACCATGGCCACGCCGGTCCTGCGGTCACCACGGGACAGTTGGCCGACAGGTACGTTGCCCGAGAACGTGATGAGGTAGAAGCCGATGCTCAGAAGAACGGCAGGACCGACCAGGCTCCCGAGGAGATGGCCAAACGCACTGGATGGAGAAAAAGCGAGCGTCCATGGCGTGGCCATCAGCGACAGTAACCCCAGCGCAACCATGCTCGAGCCGGTTCGTCGATGCCAACCAACCTTCGAAAACAAAGCCAGCATCATGCCCGTCAAGACAAACAGGCCAGCAAGCCAGAAGAAAACGAAGGCTTGCGTCGCCTCTTCCATGGCCCGTGCTGACCTCCCAGATTTATAGAGAATCCCTAAAACGCCGCCGCAGTGCATTGATTCTGTCCAAAACGCATGGCGGAGGGCATAAATACCGGACCTCTGTGGGGTGAACGCTTAGGTGTTCCCATGGTGAAGCGACCCCGTCAAGTTATGCGCTACAGCCCATCGGCTGGCAAGCACACCCTCCACACCGTGGAGCGTGTCAAGAAGAAGCGAGCCTCTGAGCTCCGCTGGGGTCAGCGACGCTTCCGCCGTGTCATGGCCGGGTACCGTGGTTTCCCACGTCCAAAACCCGACGGACGTGAAAAGCCCACGAAGCGCGTCAACATTCTCTACCGCTGCACNGAAACCGGCAAAGCCCACTACGCTCCTTGCAAGCGTGCCAAGAAATTCGAACTCGTCGACCGCTGAGGTGCCCAACATGACCAACCAATTCCTCCGAGTGAGCTGCCGGGACTGCGGTAGTGAATCCATCATCTTCTCCCGAGCCACCACCTCCATCGCCTGCGGCGTCTGCAGTGCCACGCTGACCAAGCCCGCCGGTGGAAAGGCTGACCTCGTCGGTTGCACCGTTGTTGAAGCATTGAACTGAGGAGGCTGAGCCTCCATGGTGAATCAAGAAGGCACCACCCCCGAAGAAGGGGAACTGGTGGTTGCGACCATCAAAACCGTGAAGCAAAACGGTGCGTACGTCGACCTGGACGAATACGAAGGCATCGAGGGTTTCATTTTCATTGGTGAAATCGCCTCGGGGTGGGTCAAAAACATTCGAGGATTTGTGCGAGAAGGCCAGCGTGTGATCTGCAAGGTCATGCGCACGCGGCGGGACGGAACGTCCCTCGAATTGTCTCTCAAATCCGTTTCCGAGGAGCGTCGAAGGGACCGACTGCAGGAATGGAAAAACGAGCAACGCGCTCAACAACTGCTCAAGGTCCTTGGGGAAAAAGTCGGATGGTCGGATGACGACGTGGCCGAGCAATCCCTCGAACTCATTGAGGCATTCGGTGGCCTGTATGCGGCCTTTGAAGAGGCCGCCATGCAGGAAGGTGCGTTGGAAAATGCAGGGTTCGAAGGCGATTGGCTGGCGTCCTTCATCGAAATCGCCGTTGAGAACATCATCCCACCCTTCGTTGAAGTGCGGGGCACGCTCACGCTGAGCATCAACGTCAACGACGGCGTCTCCATCATCCGTTCGGCNCTTGAAGCGGCTGAATCTCTCTCAAACGAGGAAGAAGAGATCGATGTGAAGTGTTTCTACGACGGTGCGCCCTCGTATCGGATCGAACTGAAGGCACCGGACTTCAAAGTGGCGGAGTCGATGTGGGAACTCGCCACGAAAGCGGTGATTGATCACATGACGACCGCCGGCGGCGAAGCCACCGCCCAACGGGAGTGAGCACGATGGCGAAACAGCGCATGCAACAGTGCCTGACCTGCGGAGCGTTTTCACTCAACACCACCTGCCCCAAGTGCGGGGAACGTGCTCAAGCCGCAGCGCCATTGAAGTGGTCACCAGAAGACAATCGCGCTGCCCTACGCCGCAAAATGAACGGGGTTGAGGATGCCGACTGGCCGAGCCAACTCGCAACGCTCCCCTCGCTGGCGACCATGGAGAACCAACACGCCTCGGAAGAGGAATGATGGAATCGCAGTCCACCCTCGAAAATCGTGCGCCTGCGCATGTCAACGATGTCAAACATTATAGCGCGTGTTGACGGGTTTAACCCTTCATGACGATGCGAATTGAGTGGCGCAACGGTTGTTCATCGCTTCCCGACGGAGCAACCCTCTTGGTGGCTTTCCCCGGAGTGGCCAACCTCGGCAAAGTTGCGGTTGATTCCATCGGCAACCTCCACGAAGGGACCGAGCTGGCTCGTCTCCACCCGACCGGCCTTCCCCCTCATGCAGAACTGGATGAAGACGGGTTGCTCGCCCCGCCGCATTACACCTTGCGGAGCATTGAGACCCGAGGGACCGGCCGGTTGCTCACCCTGACCGGGAAGGCCCAGCCCAACGAACCGGGCCACCAATCAACCTTGGCGGCTGATTTGATGGAATTCCTTCAGGCCCAGGCCGTCTCCACCGTGCTGGTCCTGGCCGGCATGATTGACAAACCCGAGGTGAAAGACACCTTCGCCGTGGCCAGTTCCGCTTCCTTCCGCATCGACATGGAAGCGCTGGGGGTTGACGTNCGACGTGATGAACCCCGCTCAGGTGCCATCGGCNTGGCGGCCTTGTTGGCCTCCATGGGACCGCTGTACGGGATGAACTCTGCGTGCGTGATCGCCACGACCGTCGGCAACAGCGAGGACATCATGGGGTCTCAGCGTCTCATTGAACACCTTGAGCGGTGGTTTGACTTCGGCCTCACGGTTCCAACCGACGGTGATGCTTGGTTAAGGAGCAAACTTCAGGCCATGGCTCCCGAGGTCAAGGACGACCTCGTAGAGGAAATGACCGCATCCCATGATGCGTTCTATATGTGATTGAGAGCGCCGAGAGAGGGATTTGAACCCCCGCGTCCAAGGGACAGTGGATTTCGAATCCACCGCAATACCGGGCTATGCGACCTCGGCTCNNATCCAAGGNTCTTGCGCCACAGTCATAAGCATGATGTT
>PBOE01000009.1 GCA_002725275.1 Methanobacteriota archaeon | reverse complement strand
GTCTACACGAACTACTTCACCACGACCATCGTCGGTGATGACCTCGTGTTCGACCTCATCGAGGACGCTACGACCAACGCCAACGACTGGGAAATCGACTACCTCAACAACAACGGTATCCACCAGATTGGTCCGTCCGGCTCTGAATACTGTCAGATCCGCTTGGTCCTCCGTGACACGCCAACGGCGCCAACCACGCAGGGCGAGTACAACACCTACGTGCCAAACTACGACCAGAGCGTGATGGCCATCGCTGACTACCAGCAAGGTGTGGCTACCAAGGAGATCGGTGTCCGTGTTGAGAACGTCCGTGAGCAAGTGCCAGACTACTTCTTCGACGACGAGGCTGGCTTCAGCTTCAACGGTGTCACCAACATCATGACCGGTACCTACGTGCCGGTCACCGTCGCCGTCAACGGCGGTGGCGATGAGGGCCCGTACCGATACGACCACATGCTGGCCATCACCTACCACACGGACGGTCACGATGATGTCGAACTGACTCGCTACTACGCTGTGCCTGACTACGGTGCAAGCGTCAAGTTCACCGAGGACGTTTACATCACCCAAGACACGACCCACGTGTGGGTTGAGATGGACGTTGTGACCTGTCTGGCGAACCCCTGCGACATGTCGGTGACCGCTGCGGACCGCTTCCAGGCCGATGAGCCCGGATCGCACTACGCCATCATCAACAACGTGCAGAGCGACGACCCATGGTCCAAGCCCGGTCAGTACGGTAAGAACGCCACGAAGACCTCNGAGCGCCGACCGCTCCTCGAGGACAGCAACTGGTGTAACAACATCATGACNTCGCTTGCNACNGCTGACGTGTGTAACCACGCCAACCAGCCAGCNAGCAACTTCNTGNCCACGGACCAGNNCCTGCCAGATGTTGTGGAAACCATCGGTGCCAGCGCCGTTCCATCGTTCGCCCCAAGCATTGTCGCTGTGGCCCTCACCGGCCTCTTCGTCAGTGCTCTCTCCTTCGCCAGCCGCCGTGCTGATGACGAAGAAGAAGTGGAATCGATGGCTGAAGACGACGCAGCCGTCAGCCCCGTGATCGCTACCATCCTGATGGTCGCCATCACCGTGGTGCTGTCCGGTGTCATCTACGTGTGGGCATCCAGCCTGGCTGAGACCGACGTGAAGGGCGTGCCTCGTGTGACCTTCGACATCGAAGACATCGACGGCTTCGATGCTGACCAAGGACACTGGCGCATCACCGTGACGCAATCCCAGACGCCGCTTGCTACGCAAGCCGTCGAGGTGAAGGTGTTCTACACCAACGCCACGGGTGCGCTGAACACCTTCTCGGTCAACCTGGCTGACAGCGCCGGTGTGTACGGGTTCAACCCCGCAAACAGCGACGCCTTCGTGACCTTCGTGGACTCGGTGCAGAAAGAACAAATCTCGGAAACGGAGACCCGGTCGATCTCGACCTTCAACTCCGGAGATACGATCTTCATCCGAACCCACGCACCGGACGGTACGCCCCTGGAAGACGCTACGATCACCCTGAGTTATGCTCCGCTCAACGGAGACGGTGCTTTGCTCCGAACTTGGGATGACCTGAGCTACGACCAGAAGGCTTGAGGCCTGACGTACGGGAAGCGACTTCGTCTTCGGACGAACGCCTCGGAAAGCGGGGTCCTTCGGGGCCCCCTTTCCTTGGTGAGGTTGCGTTGGATACGTAGAGTGGTGAACACATGGACAGTGAGCAGCCCAAGGTTGTGGTCTTCGACTGCGACGGTGTCCTGGTTGATGCCGTGAGTTCTTGGCGAACGCTCCACGACTCGTTTGGGACGGACAACGCCGTGAACCTCACACGATTCATTCGTGGTGAGATCAGCGANGTTGAGTTCATGCGGTCCGACATCCAGATGTGGAAAGCCGTGCGAAATCCCATCCATCAGGATGAGTTGTTTCGAGCCTACGCCGGTGTGGCCTTGATGCCTGGTGCACGTGAGTGCGTGAAGCATCTCCAAGATGCCGGCGTGTTCGTCGCCATTGTGAGCGCAGGCGTTGACCTCTTCGTCAGTTCCATTGCGAGCATGCTCAAAGTGGACGATTGGATCGCCAACGGCTTCGTCTTTGACGAGGAAGGCTTTCTCACGGACGAGGGGGTCTGTCGCCTCCACGCAAGTGGAAAGGGGGCCGTCATCGACCGTCTTTTGGAGATGAACGGGTTTGAAGCCAAGGACTGCGTGTCAGTAGGCGACTCTGAGATGGACCTTTCCATGATGGTCGACGGCAGTCGGTTCATTGGGTTCAATCCAACACGGGACAGTTCGAAAGAGGCGTTTGAGGACGCNGGGGTTCCGGTGGTCGTCGTCAAGGATTTGACCGCCATTCTGCCGCTGATGGGATTTGAGCGGTGACTGGATTGCCTCTCCTAAGGGGTTTAATCCACCATCCCTTTCCCGGGAACATGGCCGCTGGTCACCGCCAACGTGAGGCTCGCCGAGCCGTGCTCGTGGTGGCTCTGATGGGCACGGTGCTTCTGGCGGGTTGCCTTGGAGGCAGCGACGACCAACCAACCGATTCGTCCGCCGAGGGTCCCATCACGCTGACGGTGTGGCACACCTTTGCCGCCGAAAGCAAGGAAGAAAACGTCTTCCTGCAGTCCATCAGGGCCTTTGAAGCGCTTCACCCCAACATCACGGTGGATGCGTCACTGGTTCCGTACGGCGAGGCGACCAACACCTTCATGACCGCAGCACAGGGTGGAGAAGCCCCGGATTTGATGCGCCTTTCAAGCGATCAGTTGGGCGTCATCGGAGAGGTGCGCGTCGACGGCTTTCCGCTGCTTGAAGACCTTCGTCCTCATTTGACGCCCGTTGAGCGAAGTCAATTCGACGACCAAGCCTTGCACGCCATGCGATACGGCGAAGCGCTGTACGGCGTGCCAGCAAGCCAAGATTCGCTGTCGCTGATCTACAACAAGGCCATTTTTGACGCCCGTGGCGTGGATTATCCAGATGCTTCTTGGACACAGGCCGATCTTCTCAACGCCGCGCAGACCCTCACCTATCAGGACGTCCAAGGGCTGGCCCTCCCGGTGAAATCCGCCTACTGGTGGTTTGGTTTTCAGGCAGGCTACGGTGGTGGATTGTTTAACGGGACCGGCGCTCCTTCCCTCAATTCGAACGGCTCTGCTGCGGCCCTTGATTGGTTGATCGACCTCGAACTTGAGCACGGCGTGGTGGCCACCGGCACCCAAACAGAGGGGATGAAAAACCAGTTTATTGGCTCCAAAGCCGCCATGATCGTCGACGGTCCGTGGAATTGGGCCACGTACGAAGCCAGCCGACTGGACGTCGGTCAGGCCATGTTACCGCTCATTGAAGAAACCGGCGAGCGGGTCGCACCGCTGGTCACCTACAAGGGGTGGACGGTGAGCAAGCAGAGCCTGCACAAAGTGGCCGCCGTGGAGCTGGCGCTTTACCTTTCGAGCGAAGACGTCCAGAAGACCTTCGCTCTGGAAACCTACACCCTCCCGACCCATGTCGCTCTCGACGAGGACGCAGAAGTGCAAAGCGACGCTGTGCTGGCGGGCTTCATGGATCAGGTCAACGTGGGAACACCCGCACCAACCACCCGGGGCATGGCCCTCGTGTACGGGCCGCTCGGCACCGCCTTTGAGCAGGTGTACACCGGCTCCTCCTCGGCCGACGAAGCGCTTGCAGGTGCCAACGCCGCGCTGGACGACGAAATCAACGGATTGGAGCGTGCGGTCGACCCACCGGCAAACGAAGGCTATCGGACCATATCGGTGAACTTCACCATCGACGGGTCCAGCAACTACACCATCACCGTGGACGGAATGAACCACACTCAACTTTCTCTGGTGGGTCCCGAACGTTCCGCCTTGCCCCCCTACGATTCATGTCGGGCAAACGATGCTGAAATGCCCTACATCAGCGCAACACGGTTTTTCCCGGCCGGCGAGGTCGACATTGAGTGCTCACTGACGGGCATGGTTCCCGGTACGCTTCACCAAATCGAGGTCGTGGGGGCCAGCGGGTCGTTGTTCAACGCTGAACTGAGCACCGACGTCGGGGACGTCGTTCCTTCAACGGGCGATACCTCAGCGGTCTTGTTTGCCTTGGGGGCCATTGTGATCTCCCTCATCGCCCTGCTGAGTTTTGGCCGCTACATCGACGTGAAGGCGGGCCGGCTTCACGCCCGGTCTGCCCACGTCTACATCGCCCCCGCCATGCTTGCACTGGCGGTGCTGACCTTTTATCCGGTCCTGTACGGCATTTGGTTGTCGTTCACGAACGCCGATGCCACGCGGCTGGGTGATGAATCGCTGGTGGGACTGGTCAATTTCATCGAGGTGTTCACGTCCTCAGGCTTCCTTCGTGTGACCCTTTTCACGTTGGTTTGGACCGTGACCAACGTCTCCGCTCACGTTGGTCTTGGCTTGTTCCTGGCGTTGGTGCTTCATCGAGCCAACATCCGTGGCACGACCGTTTACCGCACCGTGTTGCTCTTGCCGTGGGCGATTCCGTCGTACATCTCCGTCCTGGTCTGGAAGGGAATGTTTCAGCCTGAGGGTTTGGTGAACGACGTCTTGGGAACCGATTTCCACTTCCTCGCTGACCCGACCGGTGCGCAACTGGTCGTCATTTTCGTGAACATTTGGCTCGGCGTACCGTTCATGATGATGTCACTGAGCGGGGCCCTGCAGGCTCTTCCCAAGGAGATGTACGAAGCAGCCGAAATCGACGGCGTTGGTTCGTGGGACACCTTCCGACACCTCACGTTCCCCAACCTGAAAAGCGCCCTCGTCCCGCTTTCTCTGCTCGGGTTCATCTGGACGTTCAACATGTTCAACGTGATTTACCTTCTCACCGACGGTGGCCCTGACCTCTACTTCGGCGAACCCGGTCAAACGGACATTCTCATCACCTATGTTTACGACGTGGCGTTCCGAGACGGCGCTTACGGCGTTGCTGCTGCTTGGTCCGTGGTGATTTTCCTGATGCTCATCGCCTTTTCGTNGACCTACATGAAGCGAACCAATGCAACGGAGGCGTCGGCATGATCTCCGCCGAGACCGTCCGGCGCTGGTACACGCCCGTGGAGGTGTCCACCCTCCAGCGTTGGCTTCTGGTCAGCGTCGTGGTGAACTTTGTGCTGCTTGGCGTGGACTTGATGCGAGGGAGCGACCTGGTGGTGTTGGGTGTTTTGGGTGTGGTCCTCATGACCGCCCTGCTGAACTCCTTGCCCAAGGAACAACACCCCGCTTCGCGCAACCAAGCCCTCGTGCTGGGCGGTACGGTGTTGTTGTGCGGTCTGGTCCGGCTGCTCTCCACACCCATGCACCTGTTCGACCTCTGGATGCACGCTTGGATGATTGCTCCAGGTGCCTTGACCATTCTTTGGGTTTCAGGTCGGCCCGTGTCTGCGTGGTCGACCCGTTCCCTTTCCACGGGAGCGATTGAATACGGGCTGGCGAGAAATCAGTCTTTGGCACCGCGTCTCCAAGCGGCGGGATCCCACCTCGTGTTGCTTCATTTTGTGGTGTTGACCCTCCTGCCGCTGGTGTGGATCCTCGACATCGCCCTATCCCCGGGCAACGCCCTTGGGGGCACCCTCGGTGGTCCCTACACCGCTGACCACTTCACCAAGATGCTTGAAAGCGAAGCGTTCCGCACCTGGGTGGTCAATTCTCTGATCGTCAGCGTCGGTACGACCTTGCTCGGTTTGGTCGTGGCCGTGCCGGCGGGTTATGCCTTCAGCCGCTACAAGTTCACGGGCCGAGACGTCTCGATGTTCGCCTTTTTGCTGGTGCAAATGTTCCCCGGCATCATCATCTTGGTCCCGTATTTCTTGGTGATGAAGTCGCTCGGCCTGCTCAATTCTCACCTGGGTTTGATTTTGGCTTACTGCGTAACGGCCCTTCCCTTGTGCGTTTGGATGTTGAAAGGCTTCTTTGATACCGTGCCGAGGGAATTGGAGGAAGCCGCCCTGCTGGACGGCTGCAACCAGTTCCAAGTGTTCACCAAGGTCGTGCTCCCGCTGTCCCTTCCCGCCGTGGCCGTGACCGCCCTGTTCAGTTTCCTCGCCGCTTGGAACGAGTTCCTGCTGGCGCTGACGTTCAACACTTCCAACGACATGTACACCCTGCCGGTCGGTCTCGCTTCAATGATCTCCAGCACCGGTCAAGCATGGGGTGACTTCGCTGCTGCGAGTTTGCTGGTGAGCCTACCCGTAGCCCTGCTGTTTTTGTTCTTCCAGAAGTTCCTCATCGAGGGGCTCTCAGCTGGGGGCGTGAAGGGGTGATGCTGCATGGTAGGCGTGAAATTTGAAGGTGTATCGAAACGGTATGAAGACGGCTTTGAAGCGGTTACGGAACTCAATCTCGATGTTCGAGACGGCGAATTTTTGGTTCTTCTCGGTCCTTCGGGTTGCGGAAAATCAACCACCNTGCGCATGCTGGCTGGGTTGGAGGAAGTGACGGAAGGTTCCGTGAGCATTGACGGAATTGTTGTCAACCACCTTCCGGCAGGGGCCCGCGGTTTGGGNATGGTGTTCCAGTCCTATGCGCTCTACCCGCACATGAACGTCCGAGACAACATGACCTTTGGATTACGAATGGCCAAAGGGCCCGACCGCCTCTCGGACCAGGAATTGGCGGCCAGGGTAAAGGAAACAGCCACCATGCTGGAATTGAACGACCATCTTGACAAGAAACCCAAGGAGTTGAGCGGAGGTCAGCGCCAACGCGTGGCATTGGGTCGGGCGTTGATTCGTCGACCAAAGGTGCTGCTGATGGACGAACCCCTGTCAAACCTTGACGCTGAACTTCGCCATCAAATGCGCCACGAAATTCGTCGATTGCACGATGAATTGGGGACNACGACCATTTACGTGACCCACGACCAAATCGAAGCGATGACGCTGGCGGACCGGGTCGCTATTCTCGACAAGGGCGTGCTTCAGCAACACGCACCACCCCTTGAGGCCTACCGGCAGCCAGCCAACGAGTTCGTCCAGTCGTTCCTTTGCCGCCACCTCGACGATTTGGTGGAAACGGCCAACACCCTGCTGCGCCCCGGCAGCAACGAGGAGGGGGCCTGATGCACGAGCGTCGTCTTACCTTGGCCCTGGTGGCGTTGCTGGTTCTCGTGGTGGCCTCCCCCCTCGTGGCCAACGACGTCGAGGCGACCGAAGGCCGGGGAGGTGCGTTCGTCACCCTCACGTACACGGGAAATGCTTCGTCGGTGGAACTCAACGGCGAATGGAATTGGAGCGCTCCGGTCGCCATGACCCAAAACGGAAACGTTTGGAGCGTGGACGTTGAACTTGAGGAAGGTCTGTACTGCTACAAGTTTATTGTGGACGGAGCTTACATCTTTGACCCAAGCAACCCGGAGCGAATCTACTGCGACGACATTGAGAATTCACTCCTCCGTGTGGACGACCACCTTCGTCCGCACTACACCGCTACCCTGACCAACGTGGCGTTGGAAATCACCTACCACCCCGGTTCAACCGGTGCCCTCCATGACGGTGTTCCGTCGGCGCTCACCGGTGCAACATGGGACGCTGCCACCTCCACCTGGACCCTTCCGCTTTCGGGTCTCGACGACGGGAAGCACGCCCTGAAAATCGAAGGCTTTGACACCGAAGGGCACCCTGCGTACGATTTGTTGGTCCCGTTTTGGACCGGGCCCCACGCTGATTTTGTGTGGGAGGACGCCCTGATTTACATGATCATGACCGACCGTTTCGTCAACGGCAACACCAGCAATGACGGGGCTTCAACCGGGGCAGCGCAAGGCGCTGACTGGCAGGGCGGGGACTTCGCTGGCGTGACGCAAATGATCGAATCCGGCTATTTCACTGACCTCGGTGTGAACGCCTTGTGGCTCACGCCATTCAACACCGCTGCTGCCTCAACCGGCAAAGCCGCCGACGGCGTCCACGATGTTTCGGCCTTCCACGGCTACTGGCCCACCGAAGCGAGGGGGGTTGAACCACGGCTTGGGACGGAAGCTGAACTCCACGCCATGATCGAGGCGGCCCACGACAACGGCATGCGCGTGATGATGGACTTCGTCGTCAACCACGTGCATGAAGACCACGAGTACGTGCAAAGCAACCCGGATTGGTTCACCTCGGGGTGCATCTGCGGGCAAGCGAATTGCGATTGGACCGAGCATCGGCTTGACTGTCAGTTCACGTCATACATGCCCGACGTGAACTGGAAGAACCGGCAAGCATCGGAGCAAATCATCGCCGATGCACTGTGGTGGATGGAAACGTACGACCTTGACGGGGCCCGCATTGACGCCGTCAAGCACGTTGAGAATTTGGCCATTTCAAACCTGGTGGCTCAGATCAACGAGCGCTTTGAGACGGTGGGCAACGACGTCTACCTGAAAGGCGAAACCGCCATGGGATGGTCCGGCCATTCGCTGGAGGCCAATCAGGCTCAATACGATGCCATCAACGCTTACATGGGCCCGAACGGGTTGGACGGGCAAGCCGACTTTGTCCTGTACCACGCCGTGGTCGACAACGTCTTCGTTTCTGGGAACGAGAACTACCAACACCTCGACTTTTGGACCAACCGAAGCCAAGACCAGTACGTCCCGGGCTCGTTGATGGTCCCGTACGTTGGGAGCCACGATGTCTCGCGACTGACCAGCCGGGCTGACACGGGCACCGGGGACGCCTACAATCAATGGGCAGAGGACGGGCTTCCCGGCCAGCCGGGGGACGTGTCCGCCTACAACGCTGCGCTTCAGGCCTACGGTTGGCTGTTGACCACGCCGGGCGCGCCGCTGCTCTACTACGGCGACGAATACGGCGAATACGGTGGCGCTGATCCGGACAACCGACACATGTACCGGGACGCCGCCAACTGGAGCGCCTTCGAAGCCGGTCTGTACGAGAACATCTCGCAACTCGGCCAACTTCGCGCCGAATCCATCGCCCTGCGTCAGGGGGAATACAGCACTCGCCTCGCCATGGCCAACCTGTTGGCGTACGACATGACCCACGACGACCAAGCCATGACGGTGGTGCTCAACCGCGGTGGTCCGACAACGATGTCGGGGTTCACGTCCAACGACACGCTACGATTTGGTGCAAGCACGCTCGAAGAGGGTGTTCTCAGCGTACCGGCGCATTCTGTTTCCGTGATTGAACTCAACGCCCCCGTCGAGAACGGTTCGTCCGACGACCAGACCAACCCACCGGTGCTTGGCTGCACCGACCCATCAGCGGAAAATTACGACCCCTTGGCGACCGAAGATGACGGCGGATGCATCTATCCTCCNCCTCCGGTNTCGGGCTGCACGGACGCTGAGGCCGACAATTTCGACCCGCAAGCCACGGAAGACGACGGCAGCTGCACGTACCCTGACGTTGCGGTCCCGGGTTGTACCGATACGACGGCCACCAACCACGACCCGCAAGCCACGGAGGACGACGGCAGTTGCGTCTTCGAAGAGCCTGCAAGCAACGGCACGGACGACACAACCCAGAATGACGCCGAGAACGAAACATCCCCCACCAACGAGTCNAGCNCCAACAATCAGACCGACGAGCCGGATGAAAACACCACGGGTTCGGAGACCGGTCCCTACGTTTGCGAGGGTTGTTGCGGCGAATCGTTCGAGGTCGCCTCGGAGGAAGACTGTCCGATGGTGGACTGCGGCCCGTGCGATGAGGGTGCTTCGACGGCGTCCTCGTCGGCAGAAGACCTTCGCTCGGTCATGGTCGCGGTCGTGGTGGTCTTGGTGTTGCTTCTTGCGCTGGCCGGACGACGTCCTCCCCGACCAGGTCCGGATGACGCTGAAGATTCGTTTTACGATGAAGAGAACTTGTCGTAAAAGTGCAGATAATCGGCGATCATTCTCGTACCGGTGAATCGGGCCGAGGTTGCGATGCTGGCCCGCATCAATTTGGCCCAGCGCTCGGGACCCTCGTCCCAAAGCGGGAGCACTTCGTGCTCGAGCACGGTGTAGATGTTTTCTGCATCCCGTGCATCGTCTCGGTCGTCTTCAGCCTCTCCGATGGCCCACCCGTTGACGCCGTGCTCGCAGCCCTCTGGCCACCAACCGTCCAGGATGGAACAGTTCGGAACACCGTTCATGGCTGCTTTCATGCCGGATGTACCGGAGGCTTCCAGCGGACGAATCGGGTTGTTGAGCCAGATGTCTACACCGCTGGTCATCGCCAAGCCGGTGTCCATGTCGTAGTTTTCAATGAAGGCCACGGGGATATCGTCCGCCACTTGTTCTGCCGAAGCAAAGATGTCCCGAATCAGTTGTTTTCCGCCCTCGTCTTTCGGGTGCGCTTTTCCACTGAACACGAATTGGACACGGTCGGCCCCGATGGCGCGGAGCCGTTCGAGGTCGCTGAAGACCAGATTGGCGCGCTTGTAGGTTGCGAAGCGGCGTGCGAAGCCAATGGTCAGACGGTGTTCGTCGAGTTCCACACCGGTGGAGGCGCGGACGAGTTCTCGGAGCATGCGCCGGTTGGCCTGGCGGGCCTCCAGCAGGGCTTCATCGGGCAGGCTGCCGGCGTAGCCTAATTGACCGGGATCTTCCTTCCAACCGGGCAGGTGCGTGTCGAACAGCGCACTCATCTGAGGGGATGTCCAGGTGATGTGATGGACGCCGTTGGTGATGGGGGCGATGTGGGTGCTTCCAAACATCGTGGAGGCGACCTGAGCGTTGAGGTTGGAGACCGCGTTCACCGAGGTTGAGAGGGCGACAGCGAGGTGGGACATGGAACAACGACGCCCTTCCTCGGAATCCCCTGCGTTCCTGACCATGGATTCGGCATCGTTCGGGAGCAAGTCACCGATGACGTCGCGAACCAGCGACCAATCAAAGCGGTCGTGGCCGGCCGGAACGGGCGTGTGGGTGGTGAACAGCGTTCGTTGAGCGAGCTCTTCTCTGCTCCACCCCTGACGCAACATTTCGAGCATGGCAAAGGTGCAGTGCCCTTCGTTGAGGTGCATGCCGGCGAAGTCATGCCCGAGCGCTTGGAGGGCACGAACACCTCCCACACCCAACAGGTATTCCTGACGGACGCGAGTGTTATCATCGCCACCGTACAGCCGGGCTCCCAACCCGACGAACTCCGCCGTGTTGTTGGGATGAAAGGTGTCAAGGAAATACACGGGGACGACGTGGCCTGAGACACCGACCACATCGGTCTTCCATACGGTGGCGTACAGCGTGGTGCCGTCCAGCGGTAACTGGATGGTTTTTCCCGTGTTGGAGAGGTGCTCGGCCGGGTCGATGGGGGCGTAGGATTCAGATTGGTCCCCGGCTTGGTCGAGGTGTTGTCGCCCGTAGCCTTCCCGGTACAGCAGGCTCATCGCCACCAACGGCAAGCGAGCATCGGCCGCTGATTTCACGTGGTCGCCGGCCAACACCCCGAGACCGCCAGAATAGGTGTGGAGTTCAGACCACAGGCCAATTTCGGCGGTGAAATAAGCGATGGGTGGCATCAAGGTTGCTATCAAAAATGGGGTTATGATGTTCACGGTGAAGCATTCTTCGCGCGTTCCAAGTCCGACCACGCAAACCTCCAGGACCAGTTTTCCTGGTGGGTCCCCGGTGTGTTCATTCGAGCCGATGCGCCCAACTCCAGCAGGTCCTGAAGTGGAAGCATGGCCATGGCGCCCTTGCTTTCGCACGCCAGCCGAATCATGGCGGACGTGGGCGTTTCATCGGGCATCATCAACCCCCGGACACGGCGCTGAACCTTTGCNTCAAGGGTTTCCCACCATCCGCGAGTGGTGTTGTTGTCGTGCGTGCCGGTGTAGACGATCTGATCGGCCTGAATCCCGTTAGGATGGTGCGGGTTGGTCGCATTTCCGTCAAAGCCGAACTGAAGCACCGCCATGCCCTGAAGGTTGAACCTTCGTCGAAGGTTGACCACCTCCGCCGGGATGATGCCGAGGTCCTCGGCGAGGATGCGATGAGGTTCGCCTGCAACCTCGAGCAAGACCTGCAGAAATTCCTCGGCGGGCCCGTCCTGCCACCAACCGCCTTGGGCATCTTCATCCTCGGCGGGTATGGCCCAGTTGGAATGAATGGCCCTGAAGTGGTCNATGCGGACCACGTCAAACAAGCGAAGCATGCGTTTCATGCGTTCCTTCCACCAACGCCATCCCTCGGCTCGGTGGGCGTCCCAATCGTAGAGCACCGTCCCCCACTTTTGCCCGCCCTCAGAGAAGTAATCCGGTGGCACGCCAGCGACCACCTCGGGCATGCCCTCATCGTTGAGTTGGAACAACCCTCGATGGGCCCAGACGTCTGCAGAATCGTGCGAAACGAACATCGGCACGTCCCCGATAAGGGAAACACCCTGCTGAGTGGCCTGATGTTGCATCGCCTCCCATGCCGATTGAAACCTCTGCTGGGCCCGAACATGGGCATNGGCTTGAGCAGCGTAGGCTGCNAGNGCTTCCGGTTCNCGGTCCCTGAGCGGTGCAGGCCATTCAAACCAAGGCCGGCCGTCGTGGTCGTCCTTGATGGCCGCATAGAGGCCCCAATCGTTCAACCAGTAGGCATCGTCGGGCATGACGGCTTCGGTGTCGTTCGCCATCAAGGCGGGCCAAGCCGCAAACGCCGTTGGTGAAGCGTACGGTGAACCGTGCTCGTCGGGCGGGGTCAGCGGCAGAAACTGCCAGGCTTGGTAGCCCTCCTCGCTCAACCAACGGAGAAACCGCTGTGCGTCGGCAAGAGACGGGTCTGGTAGAGAGGTCAGGTGGCATAGAACACCTTTCGCTCCCATGGCCTGTTTCAAGCGATAAAGCCTTTCAATCTATCACGACAGGGAGTTGCAATGCGCTCGAAGGCCGTGTTCCTCGTGCTGTTATTTTTTGCCTCACTTTTCGGTGGATTTGTTCAAGGTCAAACACCCGAGGACATCACCGTTGACGGCGATTACACCGATTGGTCGTCCGATTCGCTGATGGCGACGGACAGCAGCGGCGTTGATTTCAGGCTGACGTGGAACGAGACCATGCTGTTCCTCGGTTGGGACGGCACCGACTGGAAGTCCACCTTCGAGGGCGCTGATCTCTTCGTTTACCTCAACACTTCCGAAGGGGGTTCGGTTCTCGCCCGAGATTGGGGCTTTGCCCACACCCTCCCGTTTGCGGCCGACCACGGGTTCGTCCTCGAAGATGACACCTATTTCCAACACATCGCCTACGACGGAAGTTCGTGGTCGGACCAGGGNACGTCGGTCGACCTCTACGCCGGTTGGGCGGACAACCAAGCCACAGAATTGGCGCTCCCTTGGTCGGCGTTGGGTCAACCCACCTCGTTTGATCTGCTGGTCTACGCTCAATGGCAAGACTCGGGCAACGTCTGGACGTCCTTCCCGCTGCAGAACCCCGCCAACAACAACGGCGCCGAAACCTTCACCCACGCCTGGCGTGCAGAGAACATCTCCAACATCACCTCGCCCCAACAACTTCCCATCGTTGAATCCGTCGGCGTGGAGAAGGTCGACGACGCCCTGAACCTCGCCATCGTCTTCCACCAACACCAGCCGTACTACAAGAACAAACTCACGGGCATGTACGAAATGCCTTGGGTGCGGGTTCACGCCATGACCGAATACGTCGATTCGCCCGGCATTCTCGCCGGCACCGACACCAAGGTCACCTACAACCTCGTGCCATCGTTCATCGAACAACTGGTGGACTACCACGTCAGCGAGACCCTGGACGTTCACACCGACATCGCTAAGCGGTCGTGGAGCGAAGGTGGCTATCCGAACGCCACGGACCTGGAACTCCACACGATGCAGTTCCAATCGTTCTGGAACAGCGGATGGATCTACAACGTCTCCCAGAGCGACGAGAAACTCGGGTGGCTCTACCCGTCAAGTGCCCGCTACAAGGAACTCTACGACATGACCCTCCACAACCTCAAGCCTGACACCATCATGGACGATGAATTGCTTGCACCGCAAGACTTCCTCGACCTCCAGGTGCTGTGGTATCTCTACCAGTTCTCACCGGACTACGTGCAGGGTGCGTACAACAGCAGTCATCGGGACGAGGGGCTCATCGCCCTGTTCATGCAGGACGGCGACTACAGCCTGGCCGACTTGTCTTACGTGCTCGATGCCCAACACGACCACATGGGCAACGTGCTGCCCATGTACAGCGAATTGGCGGCCAGCGGTCAGGTTGAATTGACCACCACGCCCTACTACCACCCCATCATGCCGCTGCTGATGATGGACGGCTGGACCATGGAAGACGGGATCCGAGTCAACAAAGAGGCCTGGCCTGAAGACGTGCAAAACCACCTGGTAACCGGCATGGACCTCTTTGAGCAGGAACTTGGGTTCCGCCCAACGGGCATGTGGCCCAGTGAAGAAGCCGTTTCACCCGCCATGGTCGAGCCCGTTACCGACGTAGGTATCCAGTGGATGGTCACCGACGAAGAAATCCTCAAGCAGTCGACCGATGCCAACGGGAACCTGGTCGACGTCGAGGACGCCGCCAACTTGGCCACGCCATGGACGGTCACCGGTGCAGAGGGCGGCGAAATCGCCGTCATTTTCCGAGACCGCGTCATCTCCGACCGCATTGCATTCCAGTACGGAACGATGACGCCCGAAGCGGCCGTTTCAGACTTCATCGCCTACCTTGACAACGTTCGTCAGCAACTCCTCGACGCCGGTGAAGACCCGTCGGACCACCTGCTGACGGTGGCCCTCGACGGGGAGAACTGGATGTTCATGTCGGAGTTCCAACACCAGGACAACGCTCGGCCTTTCATGGCCGAATGGTACAGCCGTCTGGCCGACCACCCAACCATCGTCACGACCACGCCTTCCGAATTCCTGACCAAAGGAACGGACCTCCCCGAGATTGAGACCATTGGAACCGGTTCGTGGATTGACGGTACCCTGCGAACGTGGGCCGGCGAAGAAGAGGAGAGCCTCGCATGGCAGCGTTTGGTCGAGGCACGGCAGGCGCTGGTTGACTTTGAAGCCACGAACCCCAACGACCCCGGTCTATCGGCGGCCTGGGAATCGCTCTACATCGCTGAAGGCAGCGATTGGTATTGGTGGTACGGGCTGGACCAAGACAGCGGCTACGATGAGAACTGGGACGTNCTGTTCAAGGTTCACCTGTCCAACATCTACCGCGCCATCAACCTCGACCTCCCACCTTACCTGCAAGACCTGTGGACCAACCCGGCCGTGGCCGACCCTGCCGCATCGGCCATCATCGAGCCGATGATCGACGGCATCGCCCTCCCGGGTGAGTGGGACGGTGCAGCGCGGTACGATGCTCCGGTTTCCGGTGGGAACTTTGATATCGAATCCTTCCACTTTGGTTACGACGCCTCCAACGTGTTCATTCGCGTTGACGCCGCCACGCTTGACGAACTGGACGAAGCAGCAGGCGTGGGGTCGTACGACTCACCCGACCTTGCGATTTACTTCATGCAGCCGAACGCGGTGAATTTCAACGAGGCTCAGACCAACTTCCGTACCTATTACGGCAATCAAATCCTTGGCTTCCCGTCCAAGCACATGGTCGCCTTTGATTTTGACAACATCCGTGAAGACGGTCGAGCCAAATGGGACCTGTTCAGTGCGCAAGGCAAGGTTGGCGACCAAGAGCAGTGGACCCTCACGGGCAGTTCCAACCTCGGCGGTTGCGCCGTGGACGAGGTGTACGAATTCTCAGTTCCATGGGCCGACATCGGCCTCGCTCCGCGTTATTCGACCCGTGTCAAGGTGGTCACGTCATGGCGNGATTCCGAGTCGTACGGNGACGGCATGGATGCCGAAATGGCGCCTCCTGCNCCNGCCGAAATGGTTCTCCCTGACCTCGAAGAATGGGTCACCCTCCTCGAACTCGACGATGCGGTGGGCGACGAAACGGGCGATGGCGACTACGTCTACCCGTTGGCCTCCGACTTCAACACGCCGGACGGTGGGGGCCTCTGGGATGCGACCCACCTCACGGTCCGGCAGAGTGCTTGGAACGCTCAGTTCATCCTCACCATGAGCGAGATGACCGACATTTGGGGCCTGGCCAACGGCTTCAGCCACCAAATCGTTCAGATTTACGTGGACCAGGGCGAGACGTCCTACGGGCGTACGGCGATGCTCACGGGTGCCAACGCAGAGGTGCACCCTGACTGGGCGTGGGAAGTGGCCATCAGCGGCACGGGAGAGCCGGGAGCGGTGCAGGCCGTTCAGGCAGAAACCGGCAGCGCTTCGGCCCGAGGCATTGACGTAACCGGAGACGTGGATGCCAAGACCATCACCTTCACCGTCAGCAAGGACGTCATTGGTTCCGACGTTCCCAACTACCGCTACATCATCGTCATCGGCAGCCAAGACGGGTTCGGAACTGGAAAGTGGCGGGACGTGATGGAAGACGCCGCGACGTGGACGCTGGGTGGCGGAGCCAACCCCGCACCGGACGACGGAATCGATTACGATCCCAACATCATCGATGTGATCCTGGAAGGCGACGGCCAAACCGCCATGCTGTCCAGCTACGACGTGGCCGGCCACACTTACGCTCAACTGACGGGCTTTGAGATGCCCGAGGTCCCGCAACAAATCTTCGGGGCTTCGGTGGACACGGTGACCTCGTCTTCGGCGGTGTTGACCTGGTCGACCACGGTGTCGGAAGCCACCTCAATTCGGGTGGCTCCGGCCGGCCAAACACCGGGCGCAGAGGACCCGATGCTGTCAACTCCAGCGGGCACCGACCATGCGGTGACCCTGACGGGTCTTGAGGTCGGCACGAGCTATTGGGCCTACATTTCCGCCAANGAAACCGAGGATGTCGTGGTGTGGTTCAACACCAGCAGCGTGGTGGANGANACGCCACCCGACCTGTTGAACCTCGCCGCCGAAGTGCTCGAAGACGGCCGCGTCACCGTGTCGTGGTACACCTCGGAAAGCGCCACGGAAAGCGTGCTCATCAACGGCGAATCGATTCACGAGGACCCCTTCGCTACCAAGAAGAACCACGCGTTTACCACGGAGGTGTTGGGCGACGGCACGTACAATTTGGAGGTCGTCAGCGCTGATGCGTCGGGGAATCTCAACTCCAGCACGCTCTCGTTCACGGTGGACGCCGGTGCGACCGTTGACGATACGCCCGGTACCGTTGATGACGGTGGAACCGACGAGAGTTCCTCTTCAGAAGTGTCGGACACCACCCTGCAAGTGGTCGCTCTGATCGTGCTGGCGTTGGTGCTGCTGGCCTTCTTGCGGGTTCGCGGCCACGAGCCCGACGAGGACGACCCGTGGAATTGATGCCTTCAAGCAAACGGGATTGAAATCGACTTGTGGCTCTTCAAGTTGATGATGGTCAGCATGCAGGGTTTGGGTTGGAAGCCCAGCATGCGCTGGTAGGACGTTTGGTCCTGCCAGGTGCTGGAACACACCAACGTCGTCCCGCGGAAATCAAGGCATTCGTGACCGTGAACGTGGCCGGTTACGAAAATGTCGGGCACCTCGCGAATCACCAGACCGTCTTCGGGTTCGGGAGAAAGGGGCGTCTTCCCACCCCATTGCGGCGCCAGATGACGACGTCGCAACATCTCCCTCATCGCTTCGACGGGGTCGGCGTAGGTGACGGTTCGAAGGCCAGCGACGAAGTCGTCGATGGATTTCCCGTGGTAGGACAACAACCGCACGCCGTGAAGAGAGAAATCGCAGGGGTTTCCAACAAAGGTGGTGGTGTTGTAGTCCTGCTGGATGTCTTTTTCGAAGGTTGGCTGGGGCTCCGCGGGTCGAACTGCATCGTGGTTCCCAGGGAGCATCAAGCACTCCACC
>PBOE01000008.1 GCA_002725275.1 Methanobacteriota archaeon | reverse complement strand
CCAACTGCGGCACCAGCCGAGACTACGGCTACGGCCAGATGGGCTTCCCCACCTTCACGTTCGAGACCGACGACGAGCAATTTATCCCGGGCAGCTTTGAGAACCTGAACGAACGGCTCGCTGAAGAGATGGACGTGATGCGTTTCCTCATCGACAACGTGTGGTACTGGCGCGCCCGACTCGACGTCCAGTCCATCACCATCGACGACGACACGCTGACCCTGGACGTCGCCAACCACGGCATGGCGTCAACCGCCAATGCGAGTCTGGAATATCACAGCCTCGGCGGGGAAGTGCTCTGGTCCTCACCCTTCTTTGGCGTGAACGCCACGAACAGCACGCAGGCCACCTTTTCCATGGACGATGACGTTTTGGAAACCGAAGGCATGTGGAACCTGAACTATCAGAAGCGCGTCATCAATGCAGCGATTTGGGTCAACGAGAGTGTGGACAGCAACGTCACCGTTCTGATGCTCGAAGACGAAGAAGGGTTCCTCACGGGTTTCGGGCTGTTCAATCCCGTCTCGGTCCTGCTCGGCATGCTCGGCGTCAGCACCCTGATGCGCAACCATCCCTCTCTGCGAGAAGAAGAGGGGGCGTGAGGTGAGCACCTCCTCCTCCGCTAAAGGATGACAGGGAGGGTTGAAGTGTGAGGCATCACTGGGCGTACCCGGTGAACCCATGCAAGTGACCATCAGTTCAGGAAACAACATCAACGGAACCCTCGTCCTCCCGCTCTTTGAGGGAGAAGAAGCCCTCCCCGAAGCCGTCGAAGGCATCCCCTCTGCGCTCAAGGGGCAGATCAACCGCGTGCTGGCCGAGGGCGATTTCAAAGCCAAAGCCAACGCCACGATGACCCTGGTGGGCACCGAGGGCGGGAAGGCCATGCTCATCGGGCTCGGCAAAACCGACAAGGCGGACGCTCATGCCTACCGGGAAGCCGGTGCCACCGTGGTGGCTTCCTGCAAGAAAGTCCACGGCAACGACCTCACCGTGCTGTTTCACGATGCCGATTTGGCCTGCATGACGTCTTTTGCCGAGGGCATGATGCTTCGCGACTACGCCTACGACCTCTACAAGAAAAAGGACGATGAGGAAGACGACACCAAGCTCTCCGCTCGCATCAACTGCAACGAAGGCGACGCAACGGCCCTCTCAGCAGCCATCGACCGAGCGGCGTCCATCGTCAGCGGCGTTCACCTTTCCAGGGACCTTGGCAACTGCCCGCCCAACGACATGTACCCGATGGCGTTCGCAGAAAAAGCAGAACTTTGGGCCAAGCAATACGACAACGTCAAGGTGGAAATCATTGACTACGAAGCGGCCAAGCGACACGGCATGGGCGGCCTCGTCGCCGTCGGCATGGGTTCTTCTCGGAAACCGTGCATGGTGATTTTCACCCTCAACGGCGACCAGAAGGGACGCCACCCCGTGCTGGTTGGCAAGGGCATCACGTTTGACACGGGCGGAATTTCGCTCAAGCCCGGCGCTAACATGGACGAGATGAAGTACGACATGGGCGGCTCGGCCACCGTGTTCGGAACGATGGAGGCACTGGCCTCAAGCGGTTACCCCGGCAAGGTCGTTGGCATCACCTGCATGGCGGAAAACATGCCCGCAGCCAACGCTCAACGCCCCGGTGACGTCATCACCACGCTCTCGGGGAAGACCATCGAAGTCCTCAACACCGACGCCGAAGGTCGTCTTGTTCTTTCCGACGGCCTGTGGAAGGCCGGGACCGATTACGACCCCGAGTACATCGTTGACTTTGCAACGCTCACGGGAGCCTGCGTGGTCGCCCTTGGCCACGAAGCGACCGGCCTGTGGTCCAACGACGACGATTTCCGAACGCGCATTCACGAAGCCGGCAACGACGTTGGAGAGCTCGCCTGGCCGATGCCGCTCCTCCCCGCCTTTGAGAAGGAGATGACCGACTCGAAGATCGCCGACACCCGTAACCTCGGTGCGGGCCGATGGGGCGGCGCCAACACGGCGGCGGCGTTCCTCAAGCAGTTCGTACCCAACCGAGGAGAAGGCGACGACGCCGAGCAAATCACCTGGGCCCACATGGACATTGCAGGTACCTACTGGGGAGCCAAGACCAACAAAATGGTCGGTTATGGCGCCACCGGCATCCACGTGCGAACCATGGTCCGCCTCATCACCGGCGAGTGAGTCAACCGACGCCGCCGTTCTCCGGACGGAGTCGGCAAGCCAACGTTGCCCAACCGATACCGTGGTGTTGCCGTACGGGTACTCCGTTGACGAGCTGCCCGCCGATTTGATTAGATTTATATGGGGTAGCACCCTGGCAACTACATAACCGATGGTTTAGTAGTGGTGCTTGGCGATGACGGATGACTGGGAAGACGACTTGCTCAACAAACTCGAAGAAATGCTCCGAAACATGGGCATGCCCATCAATCGAGAGCAACTCAAGGGCTTCATGAACCAGTTCAAGGATCAGTTTGACGCCCTTGGCATCAACCCCGAGAAGATCGCCAAAGGGGAGGTCAATTTCAATTTCGACATTTCTGACCTGTCCAAGATGTTCAACGCTGGCACCTCGATGGAAGACTTGCTGAAGAACTTGGGCATGGACATCCGAGTTGACGCCGCACCGGTGGAAATCGACCCGTCCGCTCTGGAAAACAACGACGATGAAACCATGAAACTCCCCGCCGAGGACGTCTACCTTGACGGCTGGAACATGTCGGTAACCCTCGACTTCGCCCTGAAGGGTGACATCGAGTCCGACCACCTCGAAATTGAACTCATCAAGAACGGTTCCCAAATTGAAATCATGCGAACCACCCAACCAAAGCCTCTGGCCCTGGTGGAACTCCCCCATCCCTGCGACGACGTGGTGGATTGGACCCTGAACAATGGCATTCTCGACATCACCCTGAAACTGACGCCACAAGGCAAGGCGTTGGAGACGGAGGATGACGATTCCCTCCCTGCCCCGGGGGAGGTGAGCATCGACCTCGGCGACGACGACGATGACGAAGACGACGGTGGCATCCCCATCTTTTGAAGGACGTGAAAACAATGAGCAAAGTGATTGGAATTGACCTAGGAACGACGAACAGCTGCGTGGCCACCATCGAAAACGGTGAGCCCGTGGTGATCCCGAACGCAGAAGGCGCACGCACCACCCCCTCCGTGGTGGCGTTTGCCAAAGACGGCGGTGAGCGACTCATCGGCGTGACCGCCAAGCGACAAGCGGTGACCAACGCCGACCGCACCATGATTTCCGTGAAGCGACACATGGGCACGAAGTGGTCCACCGATGTGGACGACACCACCTACACGCCGCAGGAAGTCTCAGCCTTCATTCTCCAGAAGTTGAAAGCGGACGCTGAAGCCTACCTCGGCCACGAAGTNAAGCAAGCGGTCATCACCTGCCCTGCTTACTTTACCGACGCTCAGCGAAAAGCCACCAAGGACGCAGGACGCATCGCCGGCCTTGACGTCTTGCGCATCATCAACGAGCCCACCGCAGCAGCCCTGGCTTACGGCGTGGACAAGACGCAGGACCAGACCATTCTCGTGTACGACTTGGGCGGTGGAACGTTTGACGTCTCGGTGCTCGAGATTTACGAAGTCGACGGTCAGCCACAAATCGAAGTGAAGGCCACGGCGGGTAACAACAAGCTCGGTGGCGACGACTTCGACGAGAAGATCATCAAATGGATGGTTGGTGAGTTCAAGAAAGACACCGGCATTGACCTCTCCAAGGACAAGCAAGCCATGTCTCGGCTCAAGGAAGCTGCAGAGAAGGCCAAAATCGAACTCTCNGGAACCCAGCAGACGCAGATTAACCTCCCGTTCATCTCCATGGCNGACGGCCAACCCGTCCACATGGACCTCTCGCTTTCTCGAGCCAAATTCGAAGACCTCATCGCCAAACTCATCGAGAAGACGATGGTCCCCACACGGCAAGCCATGAANGACGCTGGACTGAAGAAGGGCGACGTCGACAAGGTGATTCTGGTCGGTGGTTCCACCCGGGTTCCTGCTGTCCAGGAAGCGGTCGAGAAGGAAGCGGGCAAGCCGCCCTACAAGGGCATCAACCCCGACGAAGCCGTGGCCATGGGCGCTGCCCTTCAGGCTGGCATCATCGCGGGCGACGAGGGCGTTTCTGACATCCTCCTGCTCGATGTCACCCCCCTCACGTTGGGCATCGAGACCCTCGGCGGCGTCATGACGACGATGATTGAGCGCAACACGACCATCCCTGCCCGACGCTCCGAGATTTACTCCACCGCTTCTGACAACCAGCCAGCGGTTGAAATCCACGTGCTCCAAGGTGAGCGTGAGTTCGCCAAGGACAACGTCACGCTGGGCCAGTTCCAGCTGGTGGGCATCCCGCCCGCCCCGCGCGGCGTTCCCCAAATCGAGGTCACCTTCGACATCGATGCCAACGGCATCGTCAACGTGAGCGCCAAAGACATGGGCACCGGCAAGGAACAGTCGATCAAGATTGAGTCGGCCACCTCGCTGAGCGAGGATGAAATTCAGGAGAAGATCGCTGAAGCCGAGAAGTTTGCAGAGGATGATCAGCGCCGAAAGGCCAAGGTTGAACTTCGCAACATGGCCGACCANGTCGTGTACCAAACCCGGCGCACGCTTGAAGAATCGGCAGACAAACTGGACGACAGCGACGTCGACCCGGTCAAGGCGCACCTCGACGAGTTGGAAAAGATGGTTCAGGACGACGACGGCAAGCCCNTCGACATCGACGCCATGGACGACGCCGCCATTCAAGCGAAAGTCAAGGAAATCGAAGAAGCCATGCACGCCGTGTCCACCAAACTCTACGAGGCTGCCGCCGCAGAGATGGCCCAGCAAGAGGGCGGTGAAGACGGCGACATCAACGTTGATGATGGCGTGGTCGATGCAGACTTCGAAGTGGTCGAAGACGAGGACTGACCCCGGGCCAGAGCGTCAAGCGCTTGGCTTATGGGGAAGCGGTCGGTGGGCGGCCCATGAGCGAAGTCCCCATTCTCAAGGAGACGACGCGAACCACCGGTCGAGAGGCGCTTCGCAACAACATCACGGCCGCCATGGCGCTGGCCGGTGCGGTCAGGACGACGCTGGGCCCGCTGGGCCAAGACAAACTCCTCATCGACGATGAGGGGCGGACCATGGTCACCAACGACGGCGTCACCGTTCTGGAATCGGCCAAGGTGGAACACCCCGTCGCACGGATGCTCATCAACGCCTCAACCACCCAAGACCGCATCGCACGGGACGGAACGACCAGTGCGGTTCTGCTCTCCGCTGAACTTCTCCAAAACGCATGGGAGCTGGTGCTCCAGGGCGTCCACCCGTCCGCCATAGCACGCGGCTACCGCCACGCAGAGGAGGCCTGCCGTCAGCACTTTGAGGCGCTGGTGATTGACGCAACGGACGACCGAATGATGGCTGCCGCCACCACCTCGTTGTCCGGTAAAATTCATCGCGCCATGCAGGACCACTTGGCCGGTCTGGCCATTCAGGCGGCCCGAGCGGTGGTCGAGGACCGTCCTGACGGCGCCTTGGCCGACCCAACTCGCGTCAAAATCCTCACGCAAACGGGCGGCACCATGACCGACTCGTCGCTGGTGACCGGCCTGGTCCTGGCAAAGAAACGGGTGTCAGATCGGATGCCGAAAACACTGACCTCCGGTAAAGTAGCCCTCGTCGACGGCGGCCTTGAGCGCCGAGAGATGATGAGCAACGTGAAGCTCAACGTTGCGAGCACCGGCGTCTTGGAGAGTTTCCGACAGCAGGAGAAAACCGTTCTTCTGGACCAAATCGACCATCTGGTTGACCTTGGTGTGACCTTGCTGGCCTGCAAGGAAGGCATCGACGATGACGTCCATGCAGCGCTCACGGAAGCGGGCATCCAGGCGTACCGACGCGTCGCTCGTTCGGATTTGGACCTGCTCGCTCGAGGCACCAACGCCACCCTGAACAACGACGTGAAGGGACTAACTGAGTCGGATTTGGGCGTGTTCATCTCCAGCACCAACGAGCGCTGGAACGGCGTCATGCACTGGATCGTTGAAACCGAAGAGGGTGGGGCCACGTTCATCGCCAAAGGCTCGACCAACGAAACGGTCGGCGAGGTTGAACGCTGCTTTGCCGATGCACTCGGTGTCGCCTGCCAGCTGCTTGAGGAACCGAGCCTGTTGGCAGGAGGCGGAGCCACGCAGATCGCCCTTGCACGTCATCTCCGCAGGTTCGCCGAAAGCTTCGCCGGAAGGGAACAATTGGCCATCGAGGCCTTCGCTGATGCCCTCGAAATCATTCCCCGTACCCTGGCACAAAACGCCGGCCTCGACCCGCTTGATTCGCTCCTGCAAACGGTGGCAGAGCAGAGCACGCACGACGGGCCCAACGCCCATCACATCGGCCTCAACGTGGAACACAAAGGGCCCGGAAACATGGTGGAGGACGGCATCGTGGAACCGCTGCGCATCACGCGCCANGTGCTGGCGGGCGCCACTGAAGCGGCCCTCTCGGTGTTGCGCATCGACGACGTCTTGTGGGCCAAGCAGGACCCCTCGGTTCCGGACTTGCCCGATGAAGACGCTTGACGGACCCGTGGCAGAAACCTGCCCTTCATATACTCGATATTCGAGGAACAAAGGTGNCCGAAGAAAGTAACATCCCCGTCGGCATCGACGACATTGCCATTCATTTTCCTCGTCTTTACATGGACATGAAGGACTTCGCTGACCTTCGGGGCGCCGATTACGGCAAGTTGAGCAAAGGCCTCGGACTGGAGGCCATGGCCATCCCCGACGTTCACGAAGACACCGCTACCATGGGCGCCATGGCGGTGATGCAACTCATCGACCGAAACGGTCTGGACCCGAGGACCATCGGACGGATGTACCTCGGGACGGAGTCGGCGCTTGACGGTGCCAAACCCACGGCGACGTACATCGTTGACATGCTCACCCAACGCTACGCTGAGCGCTTTGGAGAAGACTGCTTCCGCACGTGTGACGTGGTGGACATGACCTTTGCTTGCATCGGGGCCGTGGACGCCCTCCACACCACCTTGGATTGGGTCGCCCGCTCGAGTGAAAACGATGAGCGCCTCGGCATCGTCATCTTCTCTGACAACGCCAAGTACGCCCTGGAGTCCTCGGGCGAATACACGCAGGGCGCTGGCGGTGGTGCACTGCTGATTCGTCGAAACCCTCGCCTGCTGGAAATCCCCGACTGCATTGGGGTGTCAACCACGCCGGTCCATGACTTCTTCAAGCCGCGACGTGAAGTCTCCATTCGGTCGGTCATCTCCAACGTTCTCCAACTCGCTCAAGAGGCCGGTCAATCGGTCAAGAAGGGGCTCGTCGACCGCATGATCCGTCATCTGCCCAAGTCAACGGTGCGTAAACTCGGTATCTTCGCCCACGGTGAAGAAAAAGTCAGCGTTCACCGCGACGACCCCGTCTTTGACGGACAATTTTCCAACCTTTGCTACCAGAACGCCGTTCGTCAAGCCTTTTTCGACTTCAGCCAGAAAGCGGAACGAGCCGGACGAATTGCGCCGGGCGATGACGACCCGTTCACCGAGCAGTGGTCTCGCATCATCATGCACCTCCCCTACGCCTATCAGGCCAAGCGAATGTTCCCCGACGTCTTCCGCCACGACCGGGAGCGCACCCCGATGTGGGACGACGTGGTCGCAGAAATCGGGCCGATGCCCGAACGTCCCGAGGCCGATGACAAAGCCTCCCTCGCTGCGTGGGAGAAAGAAAAGGACGCCTACCGAAGAAAGATTTCCAAGACCACGCAGTACACCGAATTCCACGCAGGCAGAATCGAGAAAGGACAGCGNGCCAGCAGCCTCATCGGCAACCAGTACACCGGTTCCATCTTCCTCGCTTTGATGTCCACGTTTGAGTCGGATTTGGAGGACAACAGCAACCTCGACAACGCTTTGTTTGGGATGTGCGGCTACGGCTCCGGAGCCAAAGCGAAGGTCTTCGAGGGCAAGGTCAACCCCCGCTGGCGAGAAGTGGTCGCCACTTGGCACTTGTTCGAGCGACTCGCAGGACGCATGGCCATCGACCACATCACCTACGAGAACCTTCACAAGGGCACCCAGGACAACAGCGTGATCGAACCCAAGGGTGAGTTCGCTCTGGTTGACATCGGCGAAGAAGGCGTTGAAGAAGGCGCCCGCCGCTACCGATGGATCAAAGCCTGAGGCTCAGAAATCGAGGACCACTTTTCCGCAGTTGCCATCCATGGCCAACTGCACGGCTNGTTCGAACGAGTCAATGCCCATCCGGTGCGTGATCACCTTGTCCACGTCGATGAGGTTTCGCGAGAGTAAATCGTGCATCGTGTCCCACGTGGACCACATCTTTCGTCCGTTGATGCCTTTGAGGTGCAGGTAACGGAACACGACCTCGTTCATGGGCACTTGCGGGGTTCCGCTGCCGTACACGGAGAGGACGTTGACGTAGCCACCCATGCGTGTGGAGTGGATGGCGTTGGAAAGGGCCGAGGCTGCCCCTGAGAACTCGCAGCTGTTGTCAACGCCACGGCCTTCGGTGGCTTCGAGAACCGCGGCGACGACGTCGTCGTCTTTACCCAAGACCAGGTCTGCGCCCAGTTCTTTGGCCAGCGACATGCGGTACGTGTTGTCNNAGTCCACGGCGATGACCTTGGCAGCNCCCATGGCTTTGGCTGCGTTCACGGCGAACAGACCGATGGGACCGAGACCGTGGACGGCCACCGTAGCGCCCTCCACCGGACCGCCCGTCAGGGTGTGAATGGCGTTGCCCAGCGGGTCCTGAATGGAAGCATGACCGGGGTCGAGACCTTCCGGAACGTGCCGTGCGTTGACGGCAGGGACGACGAAATACGGCGCAAAGGCACCGTGGCCGTGGACGCCAAAGATGGAACCGTTCTCACAGACATGGGCGTTGCCTTCCTCGCAACGAGGGCAATTCCAGCAAGCGAGGTGGCACTCGACGGCGATGAGGTCGCCGACGTTGTGGGTCGAAACCCCCTCCCCGACGGCCACGACCGTCCCGCTGGTTTCGTGGCCGGTGACGGTGCCCAGAGGGACGTTTTCCCGGCTCCATTCGTCCCATTTCCAAATGTGAATGTCCGTGCCGCAGACGGACGTGGATTGGGTTTTGATGAGGACCTCGCCGGCGCTCGGGGAAGGGACGGCATGCTCAACCTGAGCGAACCCACCGACCTCAGGCCGGGTCTTGGTCCACGCCGTCATGGTTGCTGGTACCGATGCCACGCTCCGCCCTCGCAGGATTGTTTGTTGGGCGCCTTTTCATCCTTCGCTCACGATGTCTTGGGGGTGAATTGGAGGAAGGTTCGGTAGGTTGATTAGGTAGGCGCGACGGCCTCAAAGCCCGTTGATGCTACAATGAAGTACGTCGTGGTCAGCGGGGGAGTCCTCTCAGGACTCGGAAAAGGCGTCACCGCCAGCAGCATCGGCGTCCTCCTCAAAGCCGCCGGCCTGCGGGTCACGTCGATCAAAATTGACCCCTACCTGAACAGCGATGCGGGGACGATGTCGCCGTTTGAACACGGAGAGGTGTTCGTGTTGGACGACGGCGGTGAAGTCGACTTGGACTTGGGTAACTACGAGCGATTCTTGGACATCAACCTCTCAAAGGACAACAACCTGACGACGGGCAAAATCTACGCCAAGGTGATCGAAGCCGAACGCCGGGGCGACTACCTCGGGAAAACGGTCCAGGTGATTCCCCACATCACCGACGCCGTGCAGGACTGGATCGAATCCGTGGCCGCTCGCCCTGCAGACGGCAGCGAAGAAACCCCCGATGCCTGCATCATTGAACTCGGCGGGACGGTTGGCGATATCGAATCGGCTCCGTACGTCGAAGCGCTGCGCCAGTTTCAGTTCCGCGTCGGTCGCGAGAACGTCACCTTCGTCCACGTCTCTCTGGTCCCGGTCATGGGGCCCGTGGGCGAGCAGAAAACAAAACCAACGCAGCACACCGTGAAGGAATTGCGTGGCCTCGGCATCACGCCCGACATTCTGGTGTGCCGCTCCTCGAAACCGCTCAACGAAGAAACCCGCAACAAACTCGCTGCGTTCTGCCACGTGAAACCCCAAGCCGTCATGTCGACCCACGACGTCCCCAACATCTACCACGTTCCGCTCATGTTGCAGGAACAAGGGTTGTGCGACATCCTCGGCGTGGACTGTTCAGCCACCGGAATGCTGGACGATTGGAAGGCCATGGCCTTCCATTTGGACACGCTCACCGAAGAGGTCCACATCGCCATGGTTGGCAAGTACACCGACCTTTCCGACGCGTACCTCTCCGTCATCAAGAGTTTGCAACACGCCGCCATGGCCGTCGACCGAAAACTCGTCATCGACTGGATCGAAGCCAGTCATCTCGAAGAAGATTGGGCGGCAGAGGACCACGAGGCCGCATGGGCGGCGCTGCGAAGGGCCGATGGCGTCCTCGTTCCCGGCGGGTTCGGCGACCGTGGCGTTGAAGGAAAAATCCGTGCGGCGCACTACGCACGAACCGAAGGCGTCCCCTACCTCGGCATCTGCCTCGGGTTGCAAATTGCCACCATCGAATTCTGCAGGAACGTCTTGGGCATGACGGGTGCCAACTCCACCGAGTTTGAGGACAACCCTGAACACGCAGCCGTCGTGTTCATGCCCGAAATCTCGAAGACCCACCTTGGCGGCACGATGCGCCTCGGCAGTCGACCCACCCTCTGGCAGCACGACGGGTCAACCATCCGTGCCCTGTACGGTCCAGGAGAAGCGGTGGACGAGCGGCATCGGCACCGCTACGAGGTCAACCCCGACCTCATTGAGCGCATTGAGGAAGCCGGGCTGGTCTTTGTCGGCAAAGACGAATCNGGGCAGCGATGCGAGATTTTCGAACTGAACGACCACCCGTACTACGTCGGCGTTCAGTTCCATCCGGAATTCAAATCCCGCCCCGGGAAGCCGAGTCCGCCGTTCCTTGGTTTGCTCAAAGCCGCCTCGGACCAACTGGACTGAGCGGTTATTCACCCGGTCCGCCTGCGGTTCCATTACGACCGCTTCAAGCGGTCCATGCCGGCGTCCTTTCCTCCACGGCTCCCTCCATAACGGGTCAACGTTGAAAGGTTGAGCCGAGGTTCTTGACGCATGCTGAGACGAATCGGTGGCTTGAGCGGCCTGTTCGTTTTGCTGACGCTCGGCTGGTACCTCGTGTTTCCATTCATCACCGGCTGCGACCTGAACACGACCGGTCCAGAAAGACAGGAATGCGAGGAACTCATCACCCCCGTGTTGTCGTTTTTCTGTGCACTTCCTCCGCTCATCATCGCTGTTCTGGTCTTCGCTTCAACCCACGGGCTGAAATCCAACGTGATGGTGGAGAGCCCCCGGGTGGATGAGGAAGGGAAAATGCACCTCCCAGCAGGCGTCCAAACGGTTGAAGAGAGCATCAAGCAGACGCAACTCGCACAGTCCGGCCTGAAGCTCGGAGTCGTGTTGGTCGTTGGCTCCTACCTGTTGATCATCCTCGCTGGTGTGCTCCTCATCCTTCTCGCCGTCCTTTGCGGCATGTCCATGGGTAATAGCTGCGGAGACGATGGGTTTGAATCGCTTGTGTCATGGATGTCGGTGGGAAGCGTTGGCATCAAACTTGGTTTGGTCGTGTTTGTACTCTCCGCCGTTGCTAAATTGGTCATTGAGTTTCAACTTGAGGCGGGGGGNNTGTCCGTTGAAACAAAACCGGCGGCGTTGGTCGAAACCATGGTGAAGGCACCTTGCCCGGCGTGCGGGACAAAATTACGATTCCCTGTTGAACACCAAGGTCAGGTGCAATGCCCGAAGTGCAGCACACTGTTCACGGTTGGTACAGATTGAGGACCGGTCAACCGTCCTCGTTGAGCCATGTCTTGACAAGTCCGGGGAGCAATTCGCCGGCCTTGCCCAGGTGAACTTCGTCAAAGGCCTCGACGTTGAGGGGGGCTTCAGCGTTCACCAACACCGTTCGGGCACCGTTGGCCTTTGCAACGTGAACGAGGTCGGCCGCCGGATACACGTGCCCCGAGCTGCCCACGACGATGAACACCTCGCAAACCTCCATGGCCGCATGAATGCGCTCCATGTGCATCGGCACTTCACCAAACCACACGATGTCNGGTCGAAGGCGCCCGGGTTCAGCGCAGCAACGACAGGTCAGAAATTCGTCTTCNAGGTCCGTCTCGTCCATGCGCCGTTCATGCTGGCCGGAGACTTCGCAGCGCAACATTTCGAGTTGACCGTGCATGTGGATGACATCCGCGCTTCCACCGCGCTCGTGNAGGTCGTCCACGTTTTGGGTGATGAGCACCATGTTGCCCAGACCGTTCGCCAATTCAGCCAGCGCTTCATGGGCGGGGTTGGGAGCCACCTCGTTCAGTTGCCGTCGGCGGGCTTGATAGAACCTCCAGACCAACACCGGGTCGGCCCGCCAGGCGTACGGGGTTGCGACGTCCTCAATTCGGTGGTTTTCCCACAACCCGTCGTGGTCTCGGAACGTTCGAATGCCGGATTCGGCCGAAACCCCCGCACCCGTCAGCACCACCACGCGCGTCCCCCTCATGATCGCTCACCACCACGCACGCTGCGCCAACATGAGACCGTCATGTTGAGGAAATTTCACATCATCGGTCGAGCCGGTTGAGCATCATCAAAGTTCAGCCACTCGAATGAGCCGAGTGGTCCGAAAGCCCTGAAGGATTTTGATGAAGCGCTTGGCTTGGAATTCGGCGTCCAACTCGTCNTCCCCCGTATCGATGCGAACCGCCTCCAAGCCGATGAGCTTCGAGGGCGTGGCCACGCCGAGGATGTTTGAATGACCGATGGCTCTGAGCACATCGGGCGAGAGTTGCAAGTTCCCTCGGCCGATGAGGAAGCCTTGCCCGCCCATCGGCGACAGGAGAAGAAGAAGCGGGCGTTGGCCCTCTTCGTGGAGGTGGGCGCCGATCACCTCGAGCAGTCCCTGCTCGTTGAGGTCGTGATGCACGGTCTCTTTGTGCTGCACGTCAATGCCCAAGAGCGTCAATTCAAGGTCGAGGTGCTCACCCATTCGGCGAAGCGTTCCACCGCTGCCCCAAACCACCATGAGGTCGGGTTCGTCCTCGAGCAGGCTTTTGACGTGATGGGCCAAGCCTTCGATGGTGTCCTCTTCACTGACCCGCTCGACCTGCTCTTTGGCCCCCTGCATGAATCGCGGCGAGGATGGCGTCCACGCCTCGCCGTACATGCGAACCTTCCATTCACCCTTGGCGTAGACCGTTTCGTCCAAATCCATGACCTCCGTGATGGCCGTGCGAAGGTCGCCCATAGCAAACGACAAGGCGACCTCTGCCGCCGCTTTTGGAGTCGTAGCAAAACAGCCGGAGTGCATTTTCACACCACCGGGTACACCGATGAGCGCCGTTGTTGGTGCATCGTCTCCGGCTGCCTCAAGTGCATTGACGATGTCCCGTGTCGTCCCGTCGCCGCCGGCGTACAGGATGGCATCGACCTCGGCATCCACGAGTTCGCCAACCAACCGAGCCGTGTCTTCAGGGGCGGTCGAGGCCGGCGTGGCACCCAAGGACACCAACGAGACGGGGCCGGAAGACTCGAGTTCAGGCACCCAACTTCCACCCATTCGGCCGTCCCACGTGAGCAGGGTGAGTTGGACGCCGGCTCGGTTGAGGGAGGAGGTGGCCAGGTTGAGAAGATGCGTCAAACACTGCGTCATACGCGGACCTGCCCGGTCCTCAGCACCTGCCGCCCGCGCTTCGTCGGCGCGACCGTCGCTGCCTTTGAACCCCAATTTTCCGCCCAATCCGGCGTCAGGGTTGACCACGNGCCCGAGGCGCATGACANCCGCTGGTGCCACTCCCTCAAATAGCCGTGCTTTGGCCGATGTCGAGGCTGCATCAACCGAGGCTTCATGAGGAAGGAAGGCGAGGTGGCTCCATGAAGGGCCCGCCGTCCACCGAGCCAAACCTCGATGACATCCTCGCTCGGGATTTCGCTGAGTTGAAAGTCGGCGAGGGCAACCTACCCGCGCCAAAACCAACGGAAAAGAAGAACGCTGCATCAACCGCCGCCTCGGTGCCCAAGGCCTACAATCAGCGCATTGACGCCATTGAACATCGCACCTCCTTCGCGGTGAAACCACCCGCACCATCGAACGCCGAAACCGTCGACAAACCTCCGGCTTCACCCAAACCGGAGGTGCTCAAATCCCCAAGCGCACAACCGGGCGACGATTTCGACGTGAACTGGTAGAACGGCCGGAGACCTTTGCAGCGTAGCGCGGGATTCATATTGAGGGGCCAACCCCGTAGGGGTTGGGGAGCGTGACCAACGTGGCAATGATTCACATCACCTTGCCGGACGGAACGGTGAACGAATACGCCGCCGGGATCACCTGCGGCGAGGTCATCATCGACGCCCTCGGAAAGAAACACGGTTGCCTTGCGGCGAAGGTCGACGGCCAAGAACACGACCTGTCAACGTCGTTGAACGTCGATTGCTCGGTTGAGGGCATCCTCGCTCATTCCGACGAAGGCATGCACATCTTGCGTCACTCCGCAGCGCACCTGCTGGCCCAGGCGGTTATGGAGCTCTACCCGGGGGCCTTGCCGACGATCGGACCCGCCATTGACCGTGGCTTCTACTACGATTTCGCCATGGAACCCATCGCCCAAGGCGACCTCAAGGCCATCGAGAAAAAAATGCACGAACTCGCCCGAAAAAACCTCANGGTGGAGCGGGTTGAGCTCGACCAAATCACGCTCCGCGAACACTTTGAATCCAACCCGTACAAACTTGAGATCATCGATGATAAACTCGAAGCCGGAGACGGGTCCACCATCTACAAGCAGGGCGAATGGTACGATTTGTGCCTGGGCCCGCACGTTCCCAGCACGGCGAAATTGATGTTCGTTCGACTGACTTCCGTGTCCACCGCCTACTGGCGAGGCGACCAAGACCGCGAGCAGTTGGTCCGCATTTACGGCATCGTGGAGCCCACCAAGGAAGCCCTCAAGGCCACCTTAACCCGGCTGGAGGAAGCAAAGAAGCGGGACCATCGAAAATTGGGCAAAGACCTGCAGCTCTTTCACATNGATGAGGAGGTGGGTCAGGGGCTCATCTTGTGGACGCCCCGCGGCGCCATCGTGAGGCAGGAACTGCAGGACTTCATTTCCCATCACCTTCGACGTCAAGGCTATTCGCAGGTCTTCACTCCGCACATCGGCAAGCTGGACCTCTACCGCACGTCAGGCCATTTCCCCTACTACCAGGACTCGCAATACCCGCCGCTGGTTGAACGCGACCTGATGAACAAGTTGGCCGACGAAGGCTGCACCTGCGGGGACCTCTCGAACATGATGAAATCTGGAGAAATCGACGGCTACATGCTCAAGCCAATGAATTGCCCCCATCACGTGAAAATTTACGCCAGTCAGGCCCGTTCCTACCGCAACCTCCCCCTCCGACTTGCTGAGTTTGGTACGGTCTATCGGTGGGAACAATCGGGTGAAATCTCAGGCATGACAAGGGTGCGTGGCTTCACCCAAGACGACGCGCACCTCTTCGTCACCGAGGATCAACTCGCTGACGAGGTGCTCGGCTGCATTGAACTTGTCCAGATCATCTTTGACAAACTCGGCATGGAAGACTACCGGGTTCGCGTGGGTTTGCGAGACCCGGATTCGTCCAAGTACGTTGGCGACCCAAAACGCTGGGACAAAGCAGAAGACGCTTGCCGAGCGGCCGCTGAATCCCTCGGCGTGCCCTGGTCGGAGGAAGAGGGCGAGGCGGCCTTTTACGGGCCGAAAATCGACTTCGTCGTTCGCGATGTCATCGGCCGAGAATGGCAACTCGGTACCGTTCAAGTCGACTACAACCTCCCGGAACGCTTTGATTTGACGTACAAGGGGCGCGACGGCGAACTCCATCGCCCGGTGATGATTCACCGCGCCCCGTTCGGTTCCATGGAACGGTTTTGCGGCGTGCTCATCGAACATTTTGCAGGACGCTTCCCCACGTGGCTGACGCCAACTCAATGCCACGTCATCACCATCCGTGAAGAGCACGGGGCCTATGCTGGAAAGGTGGCTGATGCCCTCAAGGCGGCCGGTGTCCGCGTGGAACTTGACGATTCGGACAACAACATCATGAAGAAAATCAGGAATCATCGCAAACTCCAGCCGGCCTACCTCCTCATCTTGGGAGACGAGGAGGTCGAACAGGAGACCGTTAGCTTGCGAGCCAGAAACGGCGACCAAGTTGCAGGTGTTCCTCTTGACCGTTTCATCACCGATCTCGTGGCCGAAATTGAAGAGAAAACGCCTCAACCCTCGCTTGTTCCCCCCGCTGCTGAGTGAGGACCCATGACGTCGCCGTCAATCATTCACGCCTACGATGGCGCCATGATTGGACCGTTGTTGTTGGCCTTCCTCACGACCGCCTTCTTTTGGCGAAACGTGGTTCCACGACAACTCAGGGGGTTGCAGGTGGCGTTCCCGACCGGCCCTCGTACGTACGAAGTGCATCAGGTGACGTCCACCACGGAGGACGTGCGCAAGTTGTTGGCACGACCGGGCACACGCTTGGGCGTGGTTTCCTACCTGATGGCCCTAAGCGGTTCGTTGGTCCTGCTGTTCGAGTTTCTGAACGTACGAACCGGAGGTGCTGAAGGCTACCACGCACCGTCCATCGGATTTGCCCTCCTGCTCATCGTCATCCCCGCCGTCGTTTCTACCGGGACCTCACTTGGCGCTCAAATCATCAAACCACACGGCGTGAGCCGAGCCTCCCTCCAAAGTAACTCCACCCTCCGAAACGCGTCCTATTTCGCCCTCACGGTGGCGTGGTTGTTGCTTGCCTTGGGGGTCGGTGTGGTGTTGATGGTTCGGGACGTGTCCGCCACCACGCTGTACAGCACGGTGGCGCTGGTCGCCTTCAGCCCCGCCATCCTCGCCTACGGGCGAGTGCTGGGCTCGTCATGGCACGCCCTCAAACAGTCTTCNGAACAAATCGCCAAGGGTCGGTCCTCCCCCTTTCACAACCACGTACCCAACGCACGACAGCAGTTCATCGCTCAAGTGGTCCATCTCAACNTGGTGGTGATGCCGTTCGTCGCAGCGAACACCGTGCTTTCCCTTGCGCTGCTGGCGTACAANCCCGACATGTTCGTCCACTCGGACCGGGTGCTTGAGCTCCCTGAATACCGCCTGCAATCGACCTACATGGAAGAAGGCGGGTTGCTCGGTTTCGGACTTATCGAACTCTTTTCGCACATNCCNCAGGCGGGCATTCGCGTTCCCATCGTGACCACGTTGCTGCTGTTCCTCCTTCTCAACGTGGCCGCCATCGGTTTCCTCTTNGTCTACGAAGTGGCNCGCATCCTCTTCCTCGATATCCAAGACGTCTCGGGTCGCGGTGGCATTCGCTTGGCGGACAGCCGACTGCTCAGGGCCGAACCCATTCAGCAAGCCCACGTCCTGAACTTCTGCTTCACGGGTTTCGCCGGCCAATCGATGCTGTTGCTGGCCTTGGCGATGATCACGTTCTGGGATTCCAGTTTTCTTCCACAGGGNGCCCAGTGCGGAAAATGGGAGGACGACGTCTGTTTCATCTTGGAGAAAGACATGCTTGAACAACTGACGTGGATGCTGGCCTCCGCCGGCCAAGTGGCGTTTTTGGTGGTNTGGGGCCTGTCCCGGAAACGGTCCACGCAACTGAATGAAATCACGTTTGACGCCTCCATGGACGAAGACCGTACGCGACTCCGAGGGATGAGCGACATGATTTACCTCAAACAACGAGCCACCGCCGAACTCATCGGGAGCGACGACTGGAACACCGCCATTGAGCGATACGAGACCTCAACCCAAGGTCGAGAGGCCATGCTGGTGGGGCTCGACATGATTCGCTCGACACAGGCCAAGATGCTCCTTCACGTCGGCTTGGGCAGGTGGGATGAAGCCGAGGAGATGGCGGTTGACCTCCTGGCCCTTCAGGGGGGAAGGGACGCACAAACGGCGCGCTTGGTCCTATGTGCCGCGAGTTTAGCCCAGCGCGACTACCAGGAGGCCGTTCCAAGATTGGCGTTGCTCAACAACGACGACGTCGAAGCGGTTCGGTTGCGATGGGTTGCCAGCCTCCTGACGGGAAAACAACACTTGGACCGGGACGGCACCTCCATGCTCAGCGTTGACCCGCTGCGCAGGGACAACATACGGATGCTCGAGGCGTTTGAATCGGGCGAGGTGAACCTGAGAAAGAACCCCGTCCGCCAACCAGCTCAACGCGCCATGTACCTGGCCGAAATCGCTCGCTTGCGCATGATGGGCCGCAGTGAGGAAGCGCTCAACCACCTCGAACGGACCATGGAGCAAGGGGACGGGTCAACGTGGGTGCATGGCCGACTCGTGCAAGCCCTGCTCAACTTCGACGACGGGCGAAGCCTGACGGCCATCAACGCCGTCAAGCAACTTGCGTTGGACCATCCACGGCACCCTCATGTTCGAGGCGTCCTTCACGAACTGGCCGCCATGGGCAAGGCCAGACGCCCACCCTCGGAACCGACCAACATTCAGTGGGCGGTGGAGAACGACACCGACTGGAAGGATGCGTGGTCGCTCCACAACGTGGCCGTGCCGCCCGTGCTGGACACAAACGACCTCAAACAACACGCTGTTCGGGCCAACGCGTGGACCCTCTTGCTGACCGACGAAGGCCTGGGGAAACACGCAGAGAAGAAGACCGCAAAACGNCTGCCNGATCAAGTTCCTTTGGGCCTCTACACCCACATGGGCGGCTTGATCATCACCATCGCCGGCATGCCGGTTGATCTCGGTCTTCCCGCCGGCATCGACCTGAAGACCGCCCGAAAACNCGGGCTCCTCGACACCTGATCAGATTCGACGGCGCAGCCGCTCCATGGCACCGTCCGCTACGCCCAAAGCCTCCAAAGCAGCCTCCAATCGCGCCACTTCGAGATGCTCNCCCGCCAAGGCCACCGCNTCTTCGCAAGCACGCCGGTCCTCATCGGTCGCCTTGATGTTCGCCGCCTCGCATTGGTTGCGCAGCACCGCCCACTGTTCGGTCACGAAGTCNTACAGTTCCTGCGCCTCCTCCACGGCATGGCCTTCTCGGTCAAGCGCCGCCGTCATCTGCTCGAGCAACATCCCTGCGTGGGACCAAGTTTTGTCGTCAGCCGCCTTGGCGATGTCCGCCAGCATGGTCTCCCAGTCGGCTCGGTCGTCGCGATGCTCAAACCGTTTCGTGAGTTTCTTCTTCTGTTTCAACGCCCGCAGCACGTCGTCCATGGCCGCCCGTTCCCGTTCCAACGTCCGCACCACGCCGTCCGCCAGACCGATGGCTTGGCTGGCATTCCCCGATGCCAACGCCTCAGCGGCCTGCTCGAGTCGCTTCTCCATGTCGGACGTGTCAAGCCCGTCACTTTGCTTGACGCTTCGGCGGGCTTCCTCCACCGAGGCTTCCGCACGACCGAGGGCGTCGGCATCGGCTTCCAGTTGCGGGGGGATCACCGCCGCAATTTCGTAGGCTTCCTTGGGTTGTTCCTTCGAAAGCGAGGATTTGGCTTCGGCCAAGACGTCGCGCAGCTGTTGGACACCATCACCGCTTTTTCCGTCGAGCGCTCGGGTGGCTTCGAGGATGGCTTGCTCGGCTTTCGCCCACCACACGATGATGTCGCTGGCCCGTTTCTTGGCCTGACGGAAGAGTTGTTCGCCCTCCCGTAGAGCACCGAGGGAAACTTCCCGTTCCCCCATGTCGTAGGCTTTGCGAGGGCGCTTGACGGTGGGAGCAATGGTTTCTGCTTGATCAACGGCCGTCAGTGCATCCTGTCGAATGATCTCCACATCATCCGCAAAGGACAACGCCCGCTCCATGTCTTCCTCGCTTTCGTCCAACAGGCGCATCCCGTACGCCGGGTCGAGGTGCCCCTCCTCCTTGGCCGTCGTGAGCAGGCTGGCCGCTTGAGCGACCGCTGCACCCTGGGCTTTCAATTCGAGCAGGCGCGTCTCAAGGCGGTCGAGGCGTTGCCTGAACTGCTTTCGCTCAACCTTCTGGTCGTCGCCGACCGTCCACGTGTAGGCCGTGTCGGCCACGGCGAGGGTGCACACGGTAAGGGCAAGAACCATCGGGATGTCCGAGAAGGCGCCGCCTGAGGTCAGTGTGAAGGCCAAAGCGGACAGGGAACCGATGCCGGTGAGGATGGCGCGGTAGCGAAGGACGCCAAAATGACCCCGCATCGTTCGGTGCGAAAGAGAGCGACACAGCCACCCTGATGCCAACACCAAACCGCTGCCCGCCTTCGCAGAGGTGGTCCCGTGAAACCCGAGAGCGCCCAGTGCCATCAACAACGGCCATGCCACCGTGGTGGCGGAGGCCACGCGTGAACGAGCAGCAGGGTCGTCGAGGGTCAAATCCTGGACGAAGATGCCCCAGATCAAGACCACAAGTGGCGCCCCAAAGCTGGTCAGAACCACACCGTCGCCGTTCATCAACCCCCGAAGCGAAGGCCATGCAAGCCACACGGCGCACAGCAGAAGGGTCAGCGCCGTGATGAGGGTGGCGTTTTCCACCCGTTTGATGCGAAGGGTCCGTTCGGCCTCGACGGCTGCGTCAGCGTCCGCCCAGGTGACCATGCCGTTGCCTCATCGTCGTTCCCCCATAATCACTCCGATGGCTTGTCCGTTCACCCAAGCCACTCGAACCCTTCCAGCGGCAAGGTTCAAGGGTGTTATCGGGTTGTATTCTCAACCGAGGGAACACCATGCCGGGGCTCATTACCATGGACGACTTGTCCAACGAAGACATCTTGAGCATCCTCGACGATGCCGAACGCCTGCTGCCCGTGGCCAAAGGCGAACACTACCTTCCCCTCCTGCAGGGAAAGATTCTCGGCAACCTGTTTTTTGAGCCCAGCACCCGAACCCGCATGTCGTTTGAGACGGCCATGAAGCGATTGGGCGGCGATGTGGTCAACCTCGGGGACGTGAAAACCTCCTCCGTGGTCAAAGGCGAGACCCTGTTCGACACCATTCAGATGGTGGACGGCTACACCGACATCATCGCCATGCGCCACCCCCGACAGGGGGCCGCACAGTACGCACAAGACGCTGCACGAGTCCCCATTCTCAACGGCGGCGACGGCGCCGGCCACCACCCCACACAGACCATGCTTGACCTGTTCACGATTCGTCAAGCCCACGGTCGCCTCGAAGGACTCAAGGTGGTTCTCGCCGGCGATTTGCGGTACGGCCGAACCGTGCATTCCCTCAGCCATGCGCTGACCCGGTTTGGATGTGAATTGATTTTTGCAAGTCCTGAACTCCTCAAGATGCCACGGGAAATCGTAGCGGATTTGTCCGCTCACGGGGCCAAAGTCACCGAAACCGAAGACCTGTTGGGGTCCATCGATACGGCCGACGTGGTTTACATGACCCGCATCCAGAAGGAGCGGTTTGCCGACGAGGACGAATACGCCAAGGTGGCCGGCGCCTACAAGTTGCACGCCTCCAATCTTGAAGGCTCAAAGGAGAGCATGATCATCATGCACCCGCTCCCTCGGGTGGACGAGATTCACCCCTCGGTGGACGCTACCCGGCATGCTCGTTATTTCGAGCAAGCCTTCAACGGGGTCGTCGCTCGCATGGCCTTGCTCTGCCGGCTGCTGAACGTGGAGGTCCCGGCCACCGTTGGAGGTGATGCCTGATGTCTCAAGAACACAACATGCGCCGGGTGACCGCCATCCAAAACGGCACCGTCATCGACCACATTCCTGCGGGTCAAGCCATGAGGGTGTTGGAGATGCTCGGCATCAACAAAGGCACTTCTGTGCCGGTCTCCCTCGTGATGAACGTCCCGTCCAAGAAAATGGGGACGAAGGACATCATCAAAGTCGAAGACCGCGAACTCAACCAGGACGAACTCAACCGGTTGGCCCTCGTGGCACCCGACGCACACGTGGCCATCATCCGGGCCTACAGCGTGGCTGAAAAACTGACCATTGAGCTGGGTGACGAAATCACCAACGTGGTGCGCTGCACGTTCTCCAACTGCATCACCATCAACCCGCGCGAACCGTTGGCCCACCGTCTCAAAGTGGTGAGCAGGATGCCGCTGGAACTCCGATGCCATTACTGCGGCCGACCCCAAGACCTGGACGAGTTGGTTCACAACGTGCTCTGACCCTCGCCAACACCGAGCAAGTCGCGCATGTCGCAAGCCTTGCACTGAAGGCCTGATGTCGGGCTCCCGCAACGCGGGCAGGGTTCGGGTGGAGCCGGTCGTTGGCCCTCGCCACCCAACGCCACGACTTGGTTGCGCAGCCCTTTGATTTGGTCGGCCATGCGCACCAACCCGTGTCGCGTGCCGGGTACGTCCGCCTCCATCTGGGCCACCATTTCACGATGACGCCATCGCAGCGCACCGCGAGCGTTGGGGCACTCCTCGTGGTGCATGGGTAGCGATTTGTGGAGCGCATAGAGGTGAATCTCCTGCTCGGGAACCCAACGGAGCGGCACGATTCTCGGAGCAAGCCCGTCCACCGGCGTGGCGGTGTGAGGTGCGAGGCGAAGCGTACGCTCGAGGTCGGCGTTGGCCACGTTCATCAGCACCGTTTGGGCCATATCGTCGAGGTTGTGACCCAGGGCAATCACGTCAGCACCGACCTTCGCTGCCAGGTGGTTGATGCCTTGCCGCCGGAACACACCGCAGTAGGAACAGGCCATTCTTGGGGCATCGTTGTCCTTTTCGATCACCATGGGAAGTCGTTGAACCACCTCGTCCATCTCAATGAACGAAAGTTCCGGGTACGTGACGACGTGGTGCTCCACACCGAGGCGTTCGCACAGCGCTGCTGCGCATTCGATCGAAGGGGGCCGATAACCCTCGATGCCCTCGTCCACGGTACCGGCCACCACGGTCACGTCCCGTCGTTTTCCGAGCAGTTCCACGATGGCATCCAACAGGACAGCTGAGTCTTTTCCACCGGACACGGCGACGAGCACGGTGGTGTGCTGGCCCTTCACGAGGGGGAGTTGGACGCGCAGTTCCTTGCTGATTTTTTTCCGTACGGACTTCGCAAGATGCTTCCCGCAAAGGATACGACCGGAATAGGCCTGCTCGACGACGGCGGGCTTGTCGCAGGCGTCACAGTGGGGAACGGTGAACAACGCCGGGTTCGGCTCCGCTCCCATGAGAGCGCCTACGAGGGATGAGGTTTGAACTCAACGGCCGTGAAGGCCAATGCAGGGGCGATGCGCGAGGGAGAATTCTCAATTGCAGATTTGAATTCTTAATTGATAAATTGCAACGAGATGCCCCCTCATCACGTCGTGATTCCGCCGGCTTCATAGGGCTCATTCAAAGCACTGAGGGCGATTCTTTTGTCGCGCCAACCTGCGTGGAAATCTGCATTTCCAGTTGGAAAATAGCAAAGGGTGCTCAAATCATCAAAAACCGTCGCTGAGGCGCAAAACTTCTTGAAGGCGACAGCGCTGTCAATCGGATTGAGCAGCCATGCTACAGCGCTTGTTGGGTGAATTCCTGAACGTCAACGGGGTGGACCAGGCCACCGTGATCGACGACCGCGGACGTCTCCTCTCCTGTGTCGGCGGTGAGGGGCAGCTCCCCCTCACGCAACGTGCGGTTGAATTGACCGTGGCCGCTTTGGATGCCGTGCAGAACAGCGGTTTGGGCGACTTGCAGGAGGTGTGGGTCGAAGGGAAAGCCTCCACCTGCATCGACATCATCACGCCCTATCGAATCCTCATGTTGTCCGGAGGCACCGGTAACATCGCCAGGTGGCGCCACAGCGTCGACCACCTTCGCCAGCAATTGGCAACAACGCAAGAACTGTAGGTGAACGCATGTTTGAACTCCCGATTGGAAAGCCTGTCAACGAAACCATCTCGTTTGAAGAGGGCGTGTTGCAGCCGTTCGCTCACGGCGTGATCTCAACCTATGCAGGGCGACGCAAGACTCCTCAAGGCCACCGATTGGTCCGTGCTGGCCGGGTGGTGGGCTACCTCTGCGATGCGAATGAGAAGGGCGTGATGCTTGGCGGTCAAGAAGCAAAAGCAGCGCTCGAGGCCTTTGAGGCGGAGCAAAAAGTACGCTACGTTGCTTCATCTTACACCATCAGCCGTCTGGGTGGCCTGGCTGAGGTTGTCCCTGAAGCGTTCGTTCACCAAGCGGACCGTCAAGGCTTGAAATCGAGCACCAACGCCGTTGAACGCCTCCTAGCGAGGGACCTTTCGAGCGTGGTCAGAACCTTGGCAGAAGAGACGACCGTTCGAGGCGCCATGGCCATCGACAGCGGGATGCTGATCGACCACGCAGGCGACCTCCCCGGGTTGGGTGAGGAAGAACGCTTGGCAAGTGAACTGCACGAGTTGATGAGCGGAATGGGCCATCAGACGCTGCACGACGGATGGGGTATGAGCGGTCAAAGTCACTGGACCCTTCACACCGAAAGCGGGGCCTTGTTGCTGGCACAAAGCGGTGAAATTTCACTCGCCGTGTGGACCGAAAAAGACGCCAACCACGCTCGTTTGCTCTCGTCAGCCTCCGTGGCGCTCGAAGGTGATGTCGTGGCGGCAGGCGCTCACGGCTCAAAAATGCCGAAAGGCTTCACCCTGCGAGAAGGACGTGGAGGACCCGATGCTGTTCTCTCCATGCTCAAGGCCGCCATGGAAGAGGAGGTCACCGGCCACCTCCAATCCGGTTCATCCAGCAAAGCGGTGTCGCTTGTGCTTTCACGAGGGGTTCCCGTTGCGCTTTGGGCTCCCTCGGTGGACACGCATGAAGCGGCGATGATGGCCTTGACGGAAGCCAAGCGAAAAGTGCAACTCATCCGTTTCCCAGTCGGCACCATCGTGTCCGCCAATTCGGGCACGATTGAGGATTTCACGTTGGCCGGCTTCATTCAATCCTTGGCCACCGTCCGAACACGCTCGGAGGCGCGCCAAGCCTCCTTGAAGGCCATGTTGGACGACCTGTTGGGCTTCGAAGCCGGTCTGGAAACGCTGAGGTCCGAACGGGCTAAACTGCGTTTCATGGCCGGTGGCGCTGATGTTGCAGAGCCCCTCCCCGTGATGCGAGACCAAGCCGTCAGTGCCGTCGATGCGGGCTTGCGCCGGAAATTGGAGCGAGCCGAGCAGGCCTTGGACGCCACGAACAAGCAAAACGCTGTCTTGCAGTCGCAGGTCAAGGCCCTTGAGAAGAAGAAAGACGCCGCCCAAATCGTGGCTCGCGAAGCCACCGAGTCCCGTCAAGAAAACACCACCGCCCTCGAAGACGCTCATGCGCAACTCAACACCATGCAGGTTGACCTCGCTCAAGCTCGTTCGCAATGGGAGGAGGCGGAATCTCGCGCTGAACGATTGGTGCGACGAGTGAACGAACTCGAGCATCAGGTCAGCGAACGGGCTGCTGAGTTGGCCAAAGCCATCGGCGAGGCAGAGAGCAGTTCGGAACTTCAATCCATGATCGAGGAACTGTCCCTGAAGGAGGCGGAGCTCCAGGCCAACTTGGCTGAAGGCAGTGAACGCCTCAACAACATCCGAAAGCAAAGCGAAGACGAAGAACGCCGACTTCGGGTGTTGAGCGAGCAGGTGAACACGAGCAGGGAACGCCACGCACGTGCCCAGGCCGACCTCATCGGCGTCCAAGAACAAGTCCACATCAGCAACCTGGAACTTGAGGCGGTTCGAACCGAGGAAAAGCAGGCCCGTCAGCGGACCGAGGAAGACCGCGTGCGGCGCACCGAGGACGAGGCACGTCGCACCAACCTCCAGGCCGAAATGCGAGAACTCATGGACGAGCGCCGGCAGGTCCTCCGAGAATTGGGCGACCTCGGGGCTCGACGCGGCCACGCTGAGGCGGAACTGGCCGCTCTGGTCGACAAGGCCACATCACTGGCGGACGCCCACGAAGAAGCCCTCGCCGACATCCAAGAAGCCGAGCGCCTTCGTGCCCGACTCGCTGAAGAGCCCCTCGCTCAGGCCCTGCTCGACGACAACACGTCGTTCCAAGGTCTCGGCCCCGTGCTGGAACGCCTCGAGCACGCACGGAGCCTTGGGTATTCGGTCACGATGCTTGACCGGGCGGTCGAACGCGCCCTGCAGGTCATCCAAGGCACGGTCGATCATGTCGCTGCAACCCCTCGCCACCTGCTCTCGTCAGAGGTCATGACCTTGTTGGAGCGGCAGGTACCGCAAACGGCAGGGGCCGTGCGTGGATTGGCCCGCTGGTCGGTGCAACAGCGGCTGGAACAACAACTCGGTGAAACCGTCAACCACGTGGTGGTTGACCTCGAACATCTCTTGGAGGATTTCGACCGGTCCATCACCATGCTGCGTCGTATTCGAAACGTGCTCGAACAGGTGGAACGACTTGGTGCACCGTCCCACGAAGTTCACGCCCTGTTGGCCAACTGCCAGCGTCCTGAAGCCCTTCCAACGCTGGCCATGGGAACGAGAAAACTGATTCAAGTGGCCCTTGACGACATCTACCTTGAAGCGGACCAGCGTGACGCTGGAGAAGCGATCGGCCTCGAGGAAACCGCTCGGGTGCTGGAGGAACTCATCACGCAACTCGATGCTTCCGGCCTCACGGACGGTCGGCCACGCGGCATGATGTGGGATTTCCAGCGCGACGGCTTGCTCCCCTTCGAGCGTGAATCGGTGCCTGCAGAACATCGCATTCCGGTCAATGAAGCCATGTTGGGCGACATGGAGCCGCACCTTATTCGAGCGGAAACCGCTGATGTCGTCGCACCCGTGCAAGCGGAAAGCGTTGACGAGGAGGGTTGGGCGCCGTTGCCCCCGCCGACCGATGACGAGCCTGCCGTGCAGGAAGCCACCGAGACGTACAGCCCGACCCCAGCGGGGACGTCGATGGAGGATGAACGGGCCCAACTTGAGGCTGAGCTTGCCCGTTTGGACGCCGATCGAACCCATCGGATGACCCATGCGCCGGCCCCCACATCAAACGGTGCTGACACGGCCCTGGCCGACCTCGAATCGCGGCTTTCCGATGTCGAATTCTGATGATCGCCATGTCCAACGACAACACCACGCTGATGAACCGTGAGGAGCGCATTGGGAAGCGCTACCCGCTTTGGATTGAGCGACTCCTGCTGGCCGGTGCCATCGCCGTGTTCGTCCTCGGGCGGTCAACGGTTGCGGGCATCGTCGATGCTGGTGTCGTTCGTACGCTCTTGACCTACGTCGTGTTCCCAATGGTCCTGTTGGCGTGTGTGGAACTGCTCGGTCGAGCGATTCAGGGTTCAGGCCGCTCATAGTTGCGTGAAATCCTTGGTCTCCGGCTCGGGCGGAAGGCGAGTGGTTTTCGATTGTATGAACCCGATGACACGCTGCCACGGGATGAAGAATCGCAGCACAGCCATCATGCTCAGGAAGAGAAGGGCGGAAATGACCAGCCCGTAGGTAAGGGTCAGTTCAATCGATTCTGAAACTTGGCCGGCCCATTGGCTCCCCGTCGTGTCCGAAACGATGGTCAACAGCACCTTGTGGAAGCCAAGGGCGACCATGGTGGCCACCCCCGTGAGCCCGAGGAAGAGGAAGGTGTGGCGAAGATGGGTGTTGAGCACGTTGTCCATCTGGCGAACGTACTCGGGGTCTCGCTTGCACGACTCGGGTAGACGGAAGGCGTACTCGAGGTTGCGAATGACGCCATAGCTGGCTTCCTGGAAAACCATGATGAGCACGGCGATGAGAATGAGGTTGAACTGTTCCTGCGTGACGAGTTTCAATCCAAACAGACCGATGGTGGGGTCCGATGTCTGACTTTCCAGCGTGGCCAGCATCCCTCCGGCGTCCCCCAGCTGCGATTTGATGAGAGGGAAGGTCAGGATGGCGTGGATACCGAGGAACAGCAGGGTGAAACCGATGGCCCATGCAATGGAACGCCGTGAAAGCCCCCAAATGCCACGGGTTCCCATGATGACCGGAAGGAGATAGATGAAGAGAATGAGCAAGGACATGATCATCAACAACGGCACCTGCAGCGTTTGCAATTCACCTTCGTTGGGCAAGCGAAGTTCGAACGAAAACAGCATGCCGGCGAACCACGACAGGACCAACCTGCCCACCAAGAGAACGATCAAAGCAACGATGACGCCGAGTTTGATCCGTTGCTGAACCTTTGGCGACTGGAAGGCGATGAAAGCCATGACGCCGCCCAACGCCAAACCGAGCACGAGGGGAACGAAGAACCGGGCCATGCCGGTGCGACCCTCACCGGTCAACCAATCGCCCAGCGGAAGCTGGTCGGAGATGAGCAGTTCAATGGTATCGAAGACCATGGTGTGGTCGATGGAGTTCACGACGTAGGTCGAGACCACTTCGAGGTACATGCCGATAAGGGCGATGGTGGCGACGATTTGCAAGGCGATGATCTGCCATTGCCTCCGCAAGGTCTTGAGGTGAAGGGTGCGAGGTTTGGCTGCACCCTCGAGGTAAACGTCCGATTGGAGACCCACTTCGCCCGCCATCTCAGTACCCCCTCACCTGCATCAGCGCTTGCGACAGATCCATGTCGGGCATCCAGTCAATGACCTGAGCCCCCGAGCCCGCCAGCGTCGTTAACCGGTTTTGTCGCTCGAGCTTGAGCACCTCGTACGACATGCGCGGAATGCGGCTAACGAGACGCTCAAAGTCCACGCTGGACGGTGAAAGCACGGTGACTTCGTGACCGCGACCGACGAGGTCTCGAACGGCAGCGGGGACGGTCCCGTCGCCTTCGCACGACGAGATGATGAACACGGGGCTGCCTCGGCTGAAGCGGCCGCTGAGCGAATTCGTCACGGCTTGCAGGGGCATGGCGCCTTTGGGGCGAACGCCTGCAAGCGCACTGAGGATTTTGAAATACTGCTTGTCGCCGGTGTCGGGCGGCAGGTAGGAGAGTTTCTCGTCGTAAATGGCCAAAGCCACTGAATCACGGCGCTTGAGGAAAAACGCTGCCAGGCTTGCAGCCGAAACCGTTCCCATCTCAAGCGGGTTCTTCAGCACCGTTCCGATGCGGGCCAAATCACGGCTGTCGAGAATAAGGTAGAGGTCGGTGACGGCGTCTCGGCACTTTTCATTCACCATCAGTTCGCCGGTTCGTGCGAAGGCCTTCCAGTTGATGTTCTTGAACGGGTCGCCCGGGACGTATTCTCGAAGCGAGTAGAACTCCGAACCTTGACCCGGCGTGCGCAAGGTCGTGGCTCCGGTGTACATTTTGGGTGTCCGACTTCGCAGGAACGCTTCTTCGATGTCCTTGATCTGAGGGAAAATGACGATGTCGCTGTGGTGGTCGACGTACATCTCTTCAACGCCCAAGTTGAAGGTGTTGCGAGCACGNAGCGAGACGGGNCCGATGGAGTAGTGCCCTCGAAGTGGGCATCGGAGCACGTAGCGAATTCGAGCGCTCTCACCGGGCTTGAGGTTGAGCTGCATTTGGTTGAGCCCGCTGCGCAACTTCATCTCGTGGGGGATGTTGTCGTAGATGTCAAGCATCTGCGTTTTTCGGTTGCTGCGGTTGGTCACCAGCAACTCCACGTACAAATCATCCCCTTTGTACAGGTTATCGGCCGAAAGGGTGCGCTGAACCTCCACGTCGCCGTGGCCGGAAATCCAAGAGTTCACGACAATAAAGGCGATGAGACTCAGTCCGAGGATCATCATTTGTTGATTGGAAATCATCATCCCGATGAGCACCAGGGCGATACCGCCGGTGAAGGTGAAGGCTGCCTTACGCGTCCACATGATGCTTCACCTCACTGACGCCCCCACGCTTTGATGCGTTTGACCAAGGCCACCGTCTGCTCGAGGGTGTACTTGTTGCTGGATCCGACGGCAAACTTNGCCAGCACCGGGTCGTTGATCATCGACACCAATTCGTTGGCCTGCATCGCTTGGAATTCTTCNCGATTGAGCCCGTTCTGGTTTCGGACCTTGGAGAGGAAGACCTGCCGAATTTTCTCAACTTTGGAGTAGTACGCATAACGATTGGCATCACCAAAGCCGTAGTAGATGATGCTGAAGACGTGTCGCCAAGGCTCCGGGTCTCGCTTTTTGATGAGCACGGCCTCGAAGGTGATGAACAGGATGAGGAAAAGCAGGAGCATGGCCAACCCTTCACCCGTGAAGTACACCAGAAGGAAATAGACGGTGTTGTAAGAATCGGCCGCCAGGGCGCTTTGGGGGTGGCGACTCTCGTCGAAGATGACCATGGCGTTTTGAGCGGGTTCGCCCACTTCGTCGACCCGCTCGCTCATCAGGGCTTCTGCGATGAAATCCAAGGCCCACTTTCGGTTGTCGTTNGCGGGCATCAGGGTGTCGGTTGGACCGTACTTTCCTTCGTTGAAACCTTCNTAGTCGTACATCGCNTTGATGAGCGCCGANCCGTCGGCNACNAACACGACGCGACCACCATCGGTGGGGGAGCAGCTGGCACGAGCGCAGGCTTCGATGCTGAGGTTGAATTGACCCCATCGNTCGGGTGTTTCAGGGGTGATTTCGTTGCCCACCCAAATCTCACCGTCGCCGTTCACGTCGACCGTGGCCTCGTTGCTGGTCAAGGCCCGGACGGCGACCTCGCTGAGCGGGCCTCGGACACCGGGAATGACCTCNAGGCCGGTGATGTTGTTGAGCAGGAGCTGGTAGGTTCCGTTGTAGTCCACACGCCCGTTGATCATGTGTTGCGAACACAGCGGCGCCTCGCCNANCACGAANGTTTGCTCGTCNAGCTGGGAGCACGGATGTTCGCCCGGTCCGCCTTTGTCCGCCCANCGGTCGTGCGTTGAGAGCGTGGACGGGTCCAATTGTGTGCCGTTCATNCCGCAAGGGTTNTTTTGGACGCACATCCAGACGTAGTTNAAATCCAGTTCCGTGGCGTAGGTGGTGTCAAACACCTGCTCGCCCGTGAACCGAATCCCAAAGGCTTCAGCAATGGTGTTGGCGTAGCCGTAATCTTCGAACACCATGGCCGTACCGCCCGCCTCCACAAACTCCACGATGGCGTTGATTTCCGAGGGGGAATAGCCGTTGCCGGAGGCGATGGTGATGAACCCGTCGTCGTCAAATTGTGGCAGCGAAAGGGTGTCCCGTTCAACACCGGCCAAGACGTAGGTCGTGTTTCGAGGGTCTTCGATGTCGGCCAAGAGGAGCGGGCTGCTCACCAACGACCGCGTTTCGATGCCCATGTTTTTGATGTCCTGACGGAAAGCGGACATGTCGTCCCAATCGTCGTCGTAAGCGGAGAGTTGGTCCGTGGCGCTCAGGTTGATGAAGTTCAGCAGGATGGTGGTCAGCAAAATCAGCATCACCGCCCAGAACGACGCTTGAAGGGCAAGCCTTCGGGCGTTGAAGTTTGCAGGGAGACCGAGCATGCAAATCACAAGGGAAGGATTCCCAACCCAAACACGCCCCCTACTGACTTTAGAAGGTTGTCCACATGGGTGAGGAAAATGCTCACGCGTGCTTCGTTTCCCGTCACACACTGAGGTGAATGTTCTCAGCGATTCGTGCCACGGCCGTCCCGGGGACGTGGACCGTGTTTCCAGAGTGGTCGAACGGGAGGGCCGCAGCGTCAACCGTGGCTTCGACTTCAACCAACAACTCGCTGATCATGCCCGTGTTCAAGTCAACGTTGAGGTCGACGAGCGAGCCAAGAACAGCGCCCGTGCGATCCACCACGGTGTTTCCGATGATTTCTCGACCGAAAATCGCCATGCAGTGAATCCCCTGTGCGTTAATGGTGGACTGGAATCACATCAATGCGTCGGTGAATGCACCTCACATGGTTTCAATGCCACGACTGAAGTCTCGGTTCCGCTTGATGTTGGTCAGACCCGAGGTCAGGCGAGTTTCCATCTTCTGGTAGTACTCGAGCATGTCGGGCGTGACGGTGGGGCGAACACGAGAGATGGCTTCCTCAAAGTGGCCCTTGGTGACCTTCTTCTTCCCCGCACGCATGCAAATCAGCGCTGCCTCGCGGCAGACCGCTTCGATGTCGGCACCCGTGAAGCCGTCCATCCCGGAGAGGATGTCCTTGAACGAGAATTTCGAAAGCGGCATGCCCTCGCTGTGGATGCGGAAAATGGATTCACGCGCTCCCGCATCGGGCGGCGGCACGTGGAGCACCCGCTCGAATCGTCCGCTGCGCAACAGGGCCGGATCAATCATCTCGGGCCGGTTGGTTGCCGCCACGATGATGACGCCGTCGAGGGACTCAACGCCGTCCATGCTGGCGAGCAGCTGATTCACGACCCGGTTACCGACGTCGCTGCCTTCGGAGGCGCTGCCTCCGCTCCGCATCGAAGCGATGGATTCGAATTCATCGAGGAAGATGATCGACGGCGAAGATTGTTTGGCTTTCTTGAAGATTTCACGAATGGCACGCTCGGATTCACCCACCCACTTCGAGATGAGTTCGGGGCCCTTGATGCTGATGAAGTTCGCTTGGGCTTCGTTGGCGATGGCCTTTGCCAACAGCGTTTTTCCGGTCCCCGGAGCGCCGAACAACACGATACCTCGAGGCGGCTTGATGCCGAAATGTTCGAACAGGTCCGGCTTGGTCAACGGCCATTCCACGGATTCCTTCAGGCGGTCCTTCACCTCGAGCAGGCCACCAACGGCGTCCCATCCAACCTCGGGCACCTCGACGTAAATCTCGCGAAGGGCGGACGGTTCGATGTCTCGAATGGCCTCTTTGAAGTCGTCCATGCAGACCTCCATCTTCTCGAGGACCTCGGGCGGTAGCGTCTCCTCGTCAAGGTCGATTTCCGGGAGATAGCGACGCAAGGCACGCATGGCAGCCTCTCGAACCAGGGCGGCCAAGTCGGCGCCCACAAACCCGTAGGTGTTGTCGAGAACCCACGCCACGTCAAAGTCGTCGGCGATGGGCATCTGGCGGGTGTGAACGTCCATGATTTCGCTCCGGCCTTCACGGTCGGGGACACCGATCTCGATTTCACGGTCGAAACGACCGGGGCGTCGCAACGCCGGGTCGAGGGCGTCCCGACGGTTCGTTGCCCCGATGACAACGACGTTGTCTCGGCCCTGCATGCCGTCCATCAGCGTCAGCATCTGCGCCACGACGCGGCGCTCGACCTCACCGGTTACGTCCTCACGCTTGGGGCAGATGGAGTCGATTTCGTCGATGAACACGATGGCAGGGGCGTTGTCAGCCGCTTCGTCAAAAATCTCACGAAGTTGCTTTTCGGATTCACCGTAGTACTTCGAGATGATCTCAGGACCGTTGATGCTCTTGAAATGAGCGTTGACCTCCGTGGCGACGGCCTTGGCGATCATGGTCTTCCCGGTGCCGGGCGGGCCGTGAAGCAGCACACCCTTCGGCGGGTCGATGCCGAGTCGGCGGAACAGTTCAGGATGCTTGAGCGGCAGCTCGATCATTTCCCGCACCTTGAGCAACTGCTGACCGATGCCTCCAACATCCTCGTACGTGATGCCCTCGGATTGACCGACGTCTTCCTCGGCAACGGCCTCGTCCTTGATGACGATCTCCGTGTCCGTGGTGACCACGACGATGCCCTTGGGCACGGTTTGAACAACGGCGAACGGCAAGGCCTCAGCAAACAAGGTCATGCCGGGAATGAAGATGCGGTCACCGGCGACGACCGGGCGCTTGGCAAGGCCTCGCTTGGCAAAGCCTTCAATGCCGGGCCCGAACTTGACCTTCTGCTTGTTGGCCATCACCGGGGAGATGGTGAGTTTGGTGCAGGTCTTGGCGTCCACCTTCCGCACCGTGACGCGGTCGCCGAGGCTCACGCCGGCGTTCTTTCGAATGATGCCGTCCATGCGAATGATGTCCATCTTGGCATCTTCGGGGCGACTGCGCCAATAAATCGCAGCGGTGGAGCGCTCTTCGCCGCTGATCTCAACAAAGTCGCCCGGCTTCAAGTCCAAGCCCATTTCGGATGAGATTCGCGCCCTGCCGAACCCGACGTCGGAGGGGATGGCTTTGGATACGCGCAACTCAACGGTCTCGTCTTTGTCTGCCATGGTTCTCCCTCGTGTTCGTATCAACATTCCACGGTATATAATGGAATTCAAGCGGGGCTTTCGCCTGTNCGCANNTTGCCTTTCATGATGGGCCACTATAAACCCGAGCCCGTGGGTCTTTGTACCTCGAAGACAGGATGGAAAAGTCATCGCCATCACATTCAAGAGACGGGCAAGGTTGGAACANAGCATGGTTCACGTTCTCGAAACCGGCTTGGAATACATGCAGAAGGACAACCCTACGGGCAAGCCCGCTGTGAAGGGGTACAACATCATCAACGGCCAGCTTGCGCTGGCCAGCGACGGTGCCGTTTTCCAATCCACCAACCCCGCCCANCTCGCCGATTGCCTCGGGGAATTTCCGCTCTCCACCCGAGAGGACGTTCGAGCGGCGCTCAACGCCGCCCGTGAAGCGTTTCCTGACTGGGCTGCCACGCCGGCCCCCACTCGGGGGCAAATCATCGGCAACATGGGCCGCTTGCTCATGGAACACAAAGAGGCCCTGGTCGCCCTCGAGACGCGAGAGATCGGCAAAACGCTGAAGGAATCCGGCGGCGAAATTCAGGAAGCCATCGACACCTGCCTCTTCTTCCAGTCCGAAGGGCGACGTCTGTACGGCCAAACGGTCAATTCCGAACTCCCCGACAAGGAGCTGTTCACCTACCGCCGGCCGCTTGGCGTTTGCGGCATCATCAACGCCTGCAACTTCCCCTCAGCCGTGCCTTTCTGGAAGATGATNCCAGCGATCATGTGCGGCAACACATGCGTTTGGAAAAGCCCNCAGGACGCCCCNCTCCTCTCCTTTGCCCTGGCTCGCATCATGCACGAGGCCGGCCTGCCCGACGGCGTGATCAACCTCGTTCACGGCAAGGGAAGCGGGGCCGGGCAGTACCTCATCGACGCCGTCGACGAAGGCCTGGTCGACAAAATCTCCTTCACGGGCTCAACCGGCGTGGGCAAGATGATCGGCGAAGTGTGCGGTCGAAACCTCGTCTCCTGTTCGCTCGAATTGGGCGGAAAAAACCCGCTCGTGGTCATGCCCTCCGCCGACCTCAACAACGCCGTGGAAGGCGCCTACTGGGGCGCTTTTGGCACCGCAGGACAACGATGCACGAGCCTCGGCAACCTCATCCTTCACGAGTCGATTTACGACGAGTTCATGGAGAAATTCATGGCGAAAGTCAAGGCCACCCGCATCGGCAATTCACTNGTCCACAAGGACGTCCTCTACGGCCCCATGCTCTCTGAGAAGTACGCCAAAGACTTCCTCGTGGGGCTTGAGATGGCCAAAGCGAGCGGCGCCACGCAAATCTGGGGCGAAGGNCCCATCACGAAGGACAGCGCTCCTGAGAATTTCCTCGGCGATGCCAGCGAGGGCGTGTTCATGTGGCCGCACGTGTTCGTCGACGTCACCGAGGACATGGAATGCTTCCACGAGGAAATTTTCGGCCCCGTCGTGACCGTCGTCAAGGCCAAGGATTTTGACCACGCCCTGCACCTTGCCAACGCCAGCCCCTACGGCTTGTCGTCGGCCATCTACACCAACGACCGCTTGGAAGCCTACCGGTACAAAACCGGCATCAAGGCCGGCATGACGGGCATCAACAATTCCACCACGGGGGCGGAAGCTCACCTGCCCTTTGGTGGCGTGAAAGGATCGGGTAACGGCACACGCGAATCGGGCATCTGGGTCATCGAAGCGTACTCTTACTGGCACGCCGTGAACGACGAACTTTCGGGCAAGCTCCAACTCGCCCAAATGGACGTTGATGAAATCGAGATGGTCGAGGCCGAAGTGAATTGGTCGGAATTGGCCTGAGATTCTTTCAAAAACGGCATACGGCTCAATGGTGAACCTCAAAGACCCTGCCCTGCTCGGATAGATTGTTCCCGTAGGGAACAGGGGGATTTTGAATGGGTGAAGGGATTAAACTCCCGGTCCTGAACGGGCTCGGGCGCACCAACCGCATCGACAATTGGTGGAGCCAACCCATGACCATGGGCATCGGCCTTACGGCGGCGCTCATCTACACCTTTTGGCGACTCTTCCTCTACGGAACCGAAGCAGCCAACGGCACGTCGCTCATCTCGTACGAACTTCACGGCAGCACCGTGATTTCACCCATTTTCTCACCCAACGTTCTGGAATGGAACCTGTTCGGACTGAACGAGTGGAACCNCCCCGAATGGGTCAACGCCGCCGTTCTCGTGCTGTGGATTCCCTTTGGCTTCCGTGGCACCTGCTACTACATGCGCCGTGTCTACTACCGCACCTTCTTTGCCAGCCCCGTGGCATGCTGGGTGGACGAACCCGACATCAACAAGGCCATCGGCTACAAGGGCGAGAAGCGCTTGTTCATCTTCAACAACCTGCATCGCTACTTTCTCTACGCCGCCATGATCATCCTGGTCATCAAGTGGTGGGACGTCACCCACACCATGCACTTCCACTCCGCAGAACACAACGGCTACGGGTTGTCCATCGGCACCTTCGTCATGGCCATTGAGGCCTTCTTGCTCACGATGTACGTGACCTCCTGCCACGCCCTGCGCCATCTGGCTGGTGGCATGCTTGACCGCTGGACCACCGGCATCAGCCGTGTCCGAGGCGTGCTCTTCGGAAAGATCAGCGTGCTGAACCGCTCCCACGGGTTCTGGTTCTGGACCTCGCTGGCCTTCGTCTTCGTGGGCGACCTGTGGGTCTTGGCGGTGGCCGAGGGCCGATTGAGCGACATGGTGCTCGTGGTTGTGTGAGGTGAGATGATGACCGAGAAGATCACCGAACACGAGTACGACGTCATCGTCATCGGAGCCGGCGGAGCCGGGCTCCGTGCCGCCATCGAGGCAGCACGCAGCGGCGCCAAAACCGCCATCATCACCAAATCACTGCTCGGCAAAGCCCACACGGTGATGGCCGAGGGTGGCTGTGCTGCAGCCTTGCAAAACGCTGACCCTCGAGACGGTTGGAAGGTCCACTTCCACGACACCATGAAGGGCAGCAAGTGGCTGGCCAACTGGCGAATGGCTGAATTCCACGCCAAGGAAGCCCCGGACCGTGTTCGAGAACTCGAGCAGTGGGGCGCCGTGTTTGACCGCACGCCNAAGGACCTCATCAACCAGCGAAACTTCGGCGGCCACACCTTCCCTCGTCTCGCCCACGTCGGCGACGCCACGGGCCTCGAGATCATCCGCACCCTCCAAGAGCGTGGCATCCACGAGGGCATTGACATCTTCATGGAGTACACCGTTCGCACCCTCCTCAAGGAAGGCGACCGTGTCACGGGCTGTGTGGCCTACACCCGCGTTGACGGTGAATTCCACGCCTTTTCCGCCAAGTCCGTGGTCCTCGCGACCGGCGGCATCACCCGTTGCTGGTCCGTGTGTTCGGGCTCCTGGGAGTACACCGGCGACGGTCATGCGCTTGCCCTGTGGGCCGGAGCGGAACTCCGCGACATGGAATTCGTTCAGTTTCACCCCACCGGCATGGTGTGGCCGCCCTCCGTGCGCGGCATCCTCGTNACCGAAGGCGTTCGGGGTGAAGGCGGCCGCCTCACCAACAACGAAGGCAGCCGCTTCATGTTCGACTACGTTCCCGAAATGTTCGCTGGCGACCACGCCGACACCATCGAAGAAGCCGACCAGTGGGTGGAGGAAGTGGTCAGTGGAAAGTTGGCCACCGTTCGCCGCCCACCGGAACTCCTCACCCGAGACGTGGTGGCCAAGGCCATCAACGAGGAAGTCAAAGCGGGGCGAGGCTCCCCTCACGGCGGAGCGTTCCTCGACATCTCTCATCGTGGTGAAGAGGCCATCATGAAGAAACTCCCGTCCATGCACCACCAGTTCAAGGAACTTGCCGGCGTTGACATCAGCAAGGAACCGATGGAAGTCGGTCCGACNGCCCACTACGTCATGGGCGGTGTTATCGTTGATGCAGAATCCCAAGAAACGACCGTCCCCGGACTCTTCGCCTGCGGCGAGGTGGCCTCTGGGCTGCACGGCGCCAACCGCCTCGGCGGCAACTCACTCTCCGACCTCATCGTGTTTGGCAAGCGAGCGGGCGAATTCGCAGCCAAGCGAGCCCAGGACCTCGCTCAGCCGTCCATTGACGAAGCTCAAGTCGGCCAAGCCATCGATGACATGTTGGCACCGCTCCAGCGCNAAGGTGGCGAAAACCCCGGTGTGATTTACGACGAGATGCGAGACATGATGCAAGCCAAGGTTGGCATCATTCGCACCAAGAGCGAACTCGAGGAAGCCCTCGAGGACATCAAGACGTTCAAGGCCCGCGCCATGGCGTGTTCATCAGGCACCTCTCGCAAGTACAACTCCGGGTGGCACCAAGCCCTTGATCTCATCAACATGGCTGACGTGTCCCACGCCGCCGCTCTTGCAGCCATCACGCGAGAAGAGAGCCGTGGCGGCCACACCCGTGACGACTTCCCCACCCCGGAAGACGACCACTGGGGGAAAACCGTCAACGTCATTTGGATGGAGAACGGTGAAATGAAAATTCGCCAAGAGCCCGTTGAGGAGATGCGCGACGACCTCAAGGACGCCCTCAAGGAAGTGAAGGCGATGATCGCCGAGCGCGCAGCAGAAGCAGGAGGTGGAAACTGATGTCCCTCAAAGGCACCAAACAATCGTTCAACATTCTACGAGGCGAAGGCGATGACGCCCAACTCCAAGCCTACGAGTTGGAGCTTGACGAAGGCATGGTCGTCCTCGATTGCCTCCATCGCATTCAGCACGACCAAGAACCCGACATGGCGGTCCGATGGAACTGCAAGGCCGGTAAGTGCGGCTCGTGTTCGGCTGAAATCAACGGACGCCCCCGCTTGATGTGCATGACCCGCATGAGCGACGTGGTCGCTGAAACCCCAGCGGGCCAGCCCATTGAAATTCGACCCATGAAGACCTTCCCGCACGTCAAGGACCTGGTGACCGACGTGAGTTGGAACTACGACGTGGCTCAACGAATCGCCCCCATCAACGGACCCGAAGCCATGGACTGGGAATTCAACCAAATGGAGGCCGACCGCGTCCAGCATTTCCGTGAATGCATCGAGTGTTTCCTCTGCGTCAACACCTGCCACGTGCTTCGAGATCACGAACTGTTCGATGAGTTCGCCGGCCCTCGCAACCTTGTGCGCCTCGCCCAATACGAGATGCACCCGCTCGACACCGAAGACCGCGTGCCCGAAATCAAGAAGGAATTTGGCGTGGAATACTGCAACATCACCCGATGCTGCACCGAGGTCTGCCCTGCCGGTATCGAAATCACCGACGACGCCATCATTCAACTCAAAGAACGGGTGGTGGACCGGTACTACGACCCGCTGCAGCGCATTTGGCGCACGCTCACTCGCCAGAAGGTCCGCTACTGAACGGCGGGCCAAGTTCCCACGTGCGTCAACGGGCCGCAAGCCAGTCTCGAATCCACGCCTCACCGTTGCTGTCCGTTTCGAGGGTCGGATGCGTGAGCGGGCGTACGACCACCACCATGTCCAATTGACCGCCCCACGAAGCCTTGGCGGCGACGACCACTTCCCCCACTTTCGTTCCCCCGGCGTCCATGCCAAACGCCGTGGATTTGATGTCGTAGCGTCGGAATTCTACGCTTTCCACCACGTTCGTTTGGATTCGCACGTCCAGGGAGGAGGGGGAGGCAACGGACGTCATGACAATTTCATCGGGGTTAAGCCGAACAAACGGAACCTCTGCATCGATGAGTTCGATGGCCTGATGCATCCGCGCCTCCTCCATGCCGAACATCGAAGCCATGGTCAGGGCGACGGTTTCAGCCCCGAAGACGCCCGGTTGATGCGGCAGGCGCATGCTGATGGACTGCAACACCACGACGTCGTTGGTCACCCAGGTGTACTGTTGACCCGCAGGGTAGAGCGGTGCGTGCGGATTTTCCGTGAACAAGGGGCGCCCCCATTCCTCGGGCTCCACCGGGGTGGAGGTGGGAATGAACCCTGATGCTCCCAAGCACACAACAGCAACGCTCAACGCGAGGAGGCGCGGGGGTGCATGGATTCGCCATTCCTCCCTCGCAGCAGGGCTAAGCACGGAGAGCAGCAACATGATGGGGAGCACGAGAAGGGCCCCAGCGGGTACAAGCCAAATCATCACGGCAAAGGCCGCCGCCATGACCACCCCGTTGCGTCCGATCGTGTGAGTCCAATGCACGTCTGAATCGGTCTCGATGCGACGCCGGTGATGGAGGTTGAGGACCAAACCACCACCCACCAGCGGTGCCAAGGTTTGCACGAGGCCCGGCCACATTGTGGATACCGAGGCGAACCCCGCACATGTCCGACATAGAGGTTCGCCTTTCACCAAGGTTGATGCAAGGGTTTCCCGTGGGTTTGGCCATGGCGGAGCCGGTGCTTTCCTTCCGGTCGGTCCAACACCGCCACGCCGTACCGGCCCCGAGGCTGACCAAGCCGTGGGCCAAACGGGAGGGCCCCGGCGTGGTGGGCGTTTCCCTCGACCTCCATGAGGGAGCTGTTTTGGGGCTCATCGGACCCAACGGCGCCGGGAAAACCACGCTGCTGCGATTGATGGCCGGCATTCTCCCCCTTCAGGCTGGCGAGATCATGAGTCGCTTCGAAGGCTCCAATTGGACGCACGTGGAGGACTTGCGCACCTTTGTGGGTCACATGCCGGAACAGGTACGGTGGCAGGGTCGGTCCACGGTGGTGGAGGCGCTGACACAGCTGGGCGACATGCGAGGTACATCTCCCAAAAACATCGAACGTTTGCTTGCGTTGGTTGGCTTGAGACCCCGGCGAGACGAGCCGCTTGACAACCTGAGCCAAGGCATGCGTCAGCGATTGTCCATTGCGGCCGCTCTGTTGGGCTCACCCAAGGTGCTGTTGCTCGACGAACCGTTCAACGGTCTCGACCCGGTCGCTGCCCAAGCCTTTGCATCGCTGGTTCGGACCCTCGCTTCCAAGGGCGTCAGCGTGGTCATCTCATCGCACATGGTGGCGCAGTTGGAGGGGCTCATCGATCGCATCGCATTGCTCCACCGCGGCCAACTCCTGGACGAGGGGCCGCTGGACGACGTTGAACACCGCCTCGGTCTCAACGGCAGGTACGCCATCACCGGCACCGGGGAAGTTGACCCGAACGTCTTGGTGCCCGAAGAGGACATCCTCACCTTTGAGCGGGACGACGGCCGGTGGACGCTCACGGTGAACGGACCGTCCACGGCGGCGTTGGAGGCGGCGAAAAGCAACGGCGTTGACCTCACTTCATGGGCACCGGTTCGTCCAAACCTCGTCGAGTGGCTGTGCGCCGCCACCGGGATGAGCGTGGATGACATCTCCTTGGAGGTGGCTTCCTCCGCACTGCTGCCGATGCAACCGTTGGAGGTCCGGGAAGATGAGTGATCTTCGACGCATCCTCAACGTCGCCTCGCAAATTCGTCGAGAACGGCTCGCCGGCGTGCGGCTGAAGNTCATGCTGCCCATCCTGCTGTTGTTTCTTCCGGGGATGGCGTGGGGCTTTTCCGACCCGAACATTGTGCTGCCGGGTGGACACCGTCCCGACACCTCGATGGAGGTGTTGTTCTACGCCTCCCTTGGCGTGGTGTTCGGAGCCACGATGTGCGCCGTGTTGATGGCGTTTGACGGCGTCAGCAAGGATCGCGCCAGCGGCATGCTTGAGGTCCGACTGGCTCAACCCATGCCCCGACGGCATCAGGCCACGGCGCTCATCATCGGTCATGCGCAAAGCATCCTCGTTCCCGTCTACCTTCTCCTCGCCGCTGCCGTGTTGGTCGTTCGCTTCAGAATGGGCGAATGGCCAACCGTGATTGAAACGCTCGTTTACGGCCTTTCAACGGGTCTCATCGTGCTGTGGTACACGCTGTTTGCCCTGCTGGCCTCCACCTCTGCACGAGAGCAAGGAACCGCCATCGCCTTCGGCATTGGCGTTTGGTTCTTCTTCACCTTCCTGTGGGCGCTCGTGACAACGATGGTCGCCTATGCATCAGGCGTCGCGGTGGGTGAAGCCAACGACCCCGCATGGGTCACGCTCGAGGGAATGCTGGACCTGCTGTCCCCCAACGGCGTCTACCACCACCTTCTCGAGACCCAGCTGCCGACGGTGGACCGAGGGGTGGCGCCATGGCAGTCTTGGATGGCGGCCGCGGTCTGGACCTTCGCTCCGTGGTGGGCGCTGCATCGCCGAATGGAACGCCTCGTTCCTTGAAGGAATCAACCAATGCTTCATGAAGGCGAAAGCCAACCGTGTGGTATGGCACGCCGATTGACCGCACCAACGCTCACGCTGCTCATCACGCTTGTTTTGTTGGGCGTGACCTCGTCACCNATCCTGACCAGTTTCGCCGACACGCCCGTCGTTTCCTCCACCGAAGGGCGCCAAGAAACGCTCGACGTGGACTGCAGCGGTTATTCGTTTGAGGACTTGTTCGAATACGATTTTGCACTGTTTGAACTCAAAGTGCTCGACGACTGGGCCACCGGTGATATGTTCGCCAATGCCTGGGTCAACGCCTCGAACTCGGCCATCGTGCGTGACAACCTCGACGGCCTGTTTGAAGGCCTGCCGGGAGGCGATAACGAGTGGATCAGCACCGACGAGCGGGACGCCGTTCGCAGCATCGGACCAAAGTGCATCGCCGACATGGAAACCCGACTCGGCATGCGGGAGGGCATCCCTCACTCCGGCGGCGTGGACTGGAACGACTTCGAATTCGTTGAGGACGGCATCGGCCTGGATGAGGTCAACCTCGTGCCCGACGGTCACCCCGACGCTCGAACCTGCACCAACTTCGGTGCCGCCGCCGACTGCAAAGAAGTGCCCACCTCCACCACCGACGACATGGAGATNAGCCTCTTTGTCTCGGACGGGGAGACCAACAACGTTCGTTGGGACCAACTCCCCAACAGCGGCGTGTCCAATTTCACGTTGGCCATGAACATCAGCAACATGAGCGACGCAGCGCTGGTGGTGACCTTCCCGGTGCTTCAGGGCCTGCGCATGTACGACTTCCGAGTGGTTGACAATCAACCGGCCAGCGGCCAAACGTGCGACCACATCGGCGANCCCNCGTTCACCTACCTGCCCGACGGTGCCCTCCGCGTCACTCAACTGGTCAACTTTGACCGAACCCAATGGGACTTGTTCTGTGACATGTTCATGGATTTCACCACGCAGGAGCCGACCACCAACGACGTTCCCGCATGGACCGACGATGCACCGGCAAACGGGTCAATCGTTCCAACCACCGGGGCAGGAACCTGGCGGTTTGCTACAGCCGATGTCGGAAACGCTTGGGCAGCCGACGAGAACGGTTGGTCCCTCCAGTGCACCTTTGACGAAGAGGGTTGGAGCGTCACAACCAACGTGCTCGGTGATTTCTTTGTGAATCAGCCTGATACCTCCCAACAGGCCACCGCCACGTGCACGGCGGTGGACCCGCTCGGCGCTCAGGATGAAAACGACACCCGAACCTGGACGTTCGGCACCCTCTACACGGCCACGGCAACGGTGGACGACAATGGAAAGAACGCACGTCTCACCATCACCCCAACCGGTTTGGTCAGCGAATTCCTCTTCTCCGCAAAAGCCGTTCAAAACGGGCAGATGGGCGCTGCAGGAGAGACGATCACCGTCGCCTCCAGCCCAGCGACCACCGCCGTTGCGCTTCAGAGCATTCGTCCCGGCGCCTTCACGTTCGCTGTGGAAGCGCAGGCGTCCAACATGCTCGACCACGAAACCGAACTCGCCCTCGGACTGACCAAACCCAACTCACCGCCCGTGGTGCAGGTTGCCGTGAACTTTGATGGAGAAAACGCNACGTGGGACCAAANCCAACTCAAATTTGAGATGTTTGGGCTGGTAACCGACCCCGATTTGGAAACGGTGACGATGAGCCTCAGCATCTGTGGTGCAACCTACCAGGGCTTCAACATCGACGGCATCGAGTGGAGCGTTGAAGTCTCCACCGCCATCTGCTTGGCCAACGGTCTGACGAACTANGATGTTCTCATCACCGCCACGGATGAATCCGGTGCGACGTTTGAGCTCACCGTCGGTGTTCCCAGCCCGGTGGTTGAGGAACCACCCGTGGTGGCCCCGCCCGTGGTGGACGAGGAAACCGGCGCCCTGCCCTCCGTGTCGTTTACGGCCACCTTGGCGATGCTCGGTGCGGCCCTGCTGCTTCAGCGAAAGAAACGCGACTGAAACCGACAACACCAAAAGCACCCGTCCGCAGGAACGAGCAGGTCTTGAGATGTTCACAGGTACCGTGGAGTCAAAAAGCCACGAAGGCGGTCTCCTCGTGCATTTTGACGGTTCCTCTCCGGCCCTCAACGCCATCATGGTGAGAGCGGACGACGGGGCGTACATCGGTAAAGTGGACGGGGTCATCGGAAGCACCGACCGGCCTCTGGCCCACGTTGCTCATGTTGACCGATCCCTCGACATGGACGCCCTCGTCGGTGTGTCCGTGACGGTCCGAGCCAAGAAAAAGCCCACTGAACAGCGTAATGACCGTGGAAACCGAGACCGTCGGGGCGATGATCGACGTCAAGGTGGACGAGACCGGCAGGGTTTCCGAGGCGATCGAGGTGGCAACCGACGCTTCGACCAACGCCGTCAGGGTGGCAGGGACAACCGGCATCGAAACGACCAGCGAACCTTCAACGACTGGACCTGCCCTCAATGCAACAACTCCAATTTCGCCCGACGCACGGTCTGCAACCGTTGCGAAACCCCACGGCCCGGCGGCGGTCAGCGCAACGACCGAGGGAACACTCATCGGGGCCCTCGGGACAACAACCGGGGTTTCCGAAACGACCGGGGGAGTCGGGACAACAACCGAGGTTTCCGAAACGACCGGGGCCGTCGGGACTCGCGTGNAAACGGCCGTCCGCAACGGAACACCTTCAACGACAACGATTGGACGTGCCCTCAATGCAACAACTCGAACTTTTCTTTCAGGGATGCATGCAACCGCTGTCAAGCCCCACGACCCGGCGGCGGCGGCCAACGGAACCGCTCCGGGGGCGCCCGAGGAGGTTGGCAACGCAACAACCGTGGTTTCCAAGGTGGTCGCCAGCAAGGTCGGCCGCAAGGTGGCCGTCGTGACGATCAGCGCGGTGGGCGACCGCCGCAACGTCGTGGCTCTTCCGATGGTTCATTTCGAAGGGCCAAGGGCAAACGGTCCGGCCATGCACACAACCGCCCACCCCGAGATTTCAGAGCGCCGCGCTCCTTTGAGCGAAAGGAAGACTGAACGGACGTGATGCCATGAGCGCAGAATCGCATTACCTCAATGCGCTCGAGGCTCTTGATGAGGGTGAGCGAGAACGAGCCAAGAGCGAAGCAAAGAAGGCGGTGTCCATCGACCCCGACCACCTTGAAGCATGGTCCGTCTACGTCGATGCGTGCCTACCTCCCGCTGGGGTTCCCCCAACGATGGCCCAGGCCGCTCAAGCGCTCTCTGCCGTGAAGAAAATCGTGGCGGTCGACCCAAATCGAATGGACATGTGGGTCCGGGGTGGACGCCTCATGGCCGATGACCTCGGCATGCTGCACGATGCCCTTCATTGGTGGCAAGCCTGCCGGGACATCGCCCCCAACGAGGTGACGCCGGTCGTTGAGATGGCGTCCATTCTGGCTGACATGGGTGAATACGCCAAAGCTCAAGAACGGCTCCAATCCATCCTCGACAACAACATGGACGTGGGCATGACCCAGTTCAGGAAGATCAACAGCCTGCTGCAACTGGTACGGGCCGCTGCAACGCAACAAGAACGTGAAATCTTCAAGCCCTATGAGCGGCATCACGACGGCTGGCAGGCGATTCGCAACAAAATGGGCAAACCACCCATGTCCGAGAATTTCATCTTCCTCATCACCGCCGTCCCCCTTCTTCTCATCCTCATCGTTCTCCTTCAGGGAATGGGACCCGAGAGTTTCAACATCGCTACCCTTTGCTTCAACACCCTCATCATTCTCATTGTCATTATGGTGTGCATGCGCAACGCCAAGCGTTGGTTCCAAATCATCAACCGCCCGGCATTTAACCTTCTGAGAGCGATGAACTTTGAGGCAGCCACGGGCTACACCGTGCTGGATGAGGAGGTGCGAACCTCGGTGCTCTACATGTACATCATGCAGCGAAAACCGCTGTCGTGGCAAGAACGGATGCTGAAGATCATCGACAAGGGCAGCCCGCTGCCCAACAACTGGCGACTCCGACTTCCTGACTTTGATTCCCACGTGGACGCTGAGGGTCAGATCCCCATCGAGGAAGGTCCCCTGCTCGAGGCCTACGAAGAAGAGTGATTCAACACGCTGCCGAGCGACGCGAAACAAAGTCAGCCGCTTCCTTTCGTAAGGTGAGGCACGCTCGCCCACTCGTAACCTTCAGAGCCGTTGGCCAGGCAATGACCCCACCCGATGCCAGGGACACCGAGTGGCCGGTCAACGTTCCATTCACTGTTGTGATTGGGCGTACTGTACCGCATACTGCTGTGCGTATGCAGCGGCCGTGGCAGCGTCGTACCCTTGGGATACGAATTGCTGGTAGTACTGCTCGTACACCGCCTGATCGTAGCCAGCCTCAGGTTGCGCAGCAGCCGGTTGTGCGGCCGCTGGTTGCGCTGCAGCAGCTTGTCCGGCTCCGCCGTCGACGTATTGTGCTGCAAAGGCCCTCGCTGTTTCCTCAGGGTAGCCCTGGGCGATGAGTTGCTGGACGTACTGCTCGGTGGGGTCGAGTGCATCGGCACCGAAGGCTCCTTCCATGCCGCCGAAGGCGTCTTCTTTGTCGCCGCCCTTGCGCATGAACATCAGCGTACCCACGATGATGAGCACGAGGATGAGACCACCGACGAGAATGGCCGTGGTGTTGAGGCCGCTGGCACCGTCTTCGCTACCCGTGTCGGTTTGGGGTTCGGTCCACTCACCGGTGAGCGGGTCGTACGACCACGCACCGTCCCACTGGCATTCGCCGTTGGCATCAAGCACGAATTCACCGCCGGCTTCGATGGCTTGCGGGTTGGCTTCCAATCCCTGACAGGCTGGAAGGTCGAGTTCAATCCACTTGATCGTGACCCAACGCTCGTTGGGGTAGGTGCCTTCGTAATACTTGATGTACACCGATTGCCGCGTGGACTTGTTCGTGTAGAAACTGCTCATGTCCAAGGTCAGTTCGAAGTTCTCACCGTCGCTCAGGTTGTCGCTCTTGGCCCAGAGGTTTTGTTGGCCAAGTTGGTACTTGATGGCGGCTGAAGCGCTGAGGTTGTCCTGGAAGAAGGCAGCCTCAACGTAGACCTCGCCGGTTTCCGAACCGGACAGGACCTTACCGGAGATGGTGATGGTGTCGTCGACAAACCGGGTGTCGTTTTGGTTGGCGTTGTCCCACTGGACATCAGGGGCCTCGTCGCCGAAGCCGTCGGGTACGACAACGAAGTACATTCGGTGTTTCTCAGAGAATTTGCCCGCACTGTCGTACACCACGAGTTCGATACGGATTTGATTCTCCGTGGTGCCGGTGGAGTCCACGGTAATGTTCTGGAATTTGTACGACCACTGGCCACCGCTTGCCGCGGTTTGCGTGAACGTGTGGCCGTCGAGGTTGAACGAATCGTCGCCGTACGGTGCGTCGAACAGAACCTTCCACTCGTAGGTTTCAATGCCGTTTCCGTCAAGGGCGTCTTGGTCCTGAGAACCGCTGGCGTCAAAGTGAATGATCAGCTCAGCGTCGTCACCTTCACCCTGCAGAATGAGGCGGTGAACGTCCCACTCAACGTTGGACACGGTCTTCGTCCCGATGTACTCGACGTTGTCTTCGTAATCGGTTCGCATGTCGATGACCGCATCGGCTTCAGGTCGGAATTCGTCTGCGTACACGTCGTTGGTCTCCACGGTCACGTCGATGGTACGGGCGTGGCCGTTTTCGTCGTGGAGCATCAGGGTGATGTGCCATTGCTCGCCTTGAGCGCAACCCGTTTGGGACGCAAGGTCGGCCTTACAGAAGGTCATGCTGGGCGACATCTCCGTGGAGTGGCCCGTCACACCGGTGGCCAGGCTGCTGCCGTCCCAGTTGGTGGGCCCGTCGATGATCCAGTCGGCTTCGAGAGGCACGTTGGTGCTGGTGGTGAAGCCGAAGTTCACCGTAGCGCTGCTCTTCATGTAGTGGAGAGCGTACTTGCTGGTACTGGGGTCAATGGTGGGCACGTCGTCGTTGATGGTCAACTCCAAGCCGTTGCCAAGGGTGCCAAAGCCCTCGGGGTACGGGTTGACCTGATACTGTAGGAGGTTGCCCAGCAGCGGGAAGGTGGTGCTGTCGGCTCGCTCAGAGTGGGTGGCCACGTCGATGGTGGAGATGATCATGCCACCGCCGAAGTAGCTGCACACACCGAGAACGGTGTCTTGGATGTCTTCGGTGGAGCGGATGAGCCGCTGGAAGTAGCCACCGTCTTCCATGTAGCCGTCGCACGTCTCAGGGACGTTGTTGGTGCTGACCGACTTGGTGTTGAGCACGGCTTGGGCGACCCCTGAGTTGGCGTCGAAGCCCTGGAAGGCGTTGACGTCAATGTTGTCCATCACCGGATGGTAGGGGTCAGCGAGGTCCATCGTGCTGTAGGTCACCTGCGTGCTGGCCGTGTCTCGGCTCTGGATGTCAAGACCGAACGGCAAGCGGCCGGCCAGCCCTTGGTCGAGGCCGTAAATTTGACTGCCGAGTGGGCCAAGGTGCGCCTGCACGGTACCGCCGGCGGACATGAAGTTCTCCAGCACGGTCCGGCGAGCGGGCTCACCGAGTTTCTGGTAGTATCCGTCGCCGCCAAACTGCGTGTCCTTGGCCACCAGGACGTCCTGCCAGGGCAGGATGATCTTGTCATAGTGGGTGAACCAACCGGCGTCAAAGTAGGTGGGCCAGTCGTTGATTTCGTACTGTGTGTACGACATGCCGAGGATGGCCATGTCTTGCTTGATGGCCGTGGTTCGGGACGAAGTGTCCGAGAGGATGGCGATGTCGACGTGGTCGGCAAACGTGGCGTGGAAGTAGCGTGTGTTGCCTGTTTCAGAGCCGTCAGCAAGGCGTCCGTAGAAACTGATGTTGTAGGTCTTCCCGTCAATCCAGCCGTTCCACGGCGTAAATGAAACGGACGTCTTCTCTTGGCTCTGGAGCGTGACCGCAGGACCGGAATCCACGAGGTGGGCTTGGCTGCCGTCAGCCATGTCCGTGACCTCCATGTAGAACACGTAGTCGCCGGCGAGCACACCGTTGGTGGCCTGGAAGTCCCACGAGTGGGTCAACGCACTGTCGATGGGGAGAACGCACTCGAGGGTCTGGTCGTCGTGGCAGGCCANGATGTCCGGCTTGCCGATGGAGATGTCNACCGATTCGACGTTGAAAATCACGCGCTCAATGTTGTTGGACGTCAAGACTTCGTTGTCGTTGTACCAAGGCTTTCCAANCGTCGTGTTGTCGAAGACGGTCTTNACGTCCAACCGGTACACGCCCGAGAAGAACTCGTGGCTGGCGATCACGGTGGTGGCGGCTTCTTCAGCGTCGACGTTGGTTCGAGAGTCGGTGTAGACGGCGTCTTGAACGAAGGTGTACTCTTGCAGCGTAATGTTGTTGAATCCGATGCCCTTGAAGCCGTCGTTGATACCGTTTCGTCCGTCGTCGTCCGACTGGAATTCAAAGTGCACGTCCACCGTGGAGCCCTGAAGCGACATGCACTCGGCTCGCCACTGGCTGGAGTCGGGTGAAGAGCGGTTCTGGATGTACAAGTGCGTCAGGTCAATGCTGGTGGTCTTCACCAATTCTTCGGAGTTGAAGAACACGTTGTAGTTGCCACTGCCGTCGGTGTTGGCGGGGTCGCCGATGAAGGACAGTTCCGTTTGGTCGATGGATTCGGTGGCGTTGATGATGCCGTTGCCGTCGTCGTCGTTCTGACAGGTTCCGTCCTCGTTGTAGTCGTTCCACTGGGCGAAGACCAAACCGGTGTAGTTGGCGCCGTCCTTGTCGTAATCCACGGTCATCGTGGCGTAGTCGCTCGGGTCGACTTCGCCGTCTTGGTCGATGGTGTAGAACGTGTCAGCGTAGTACTCGAAGTTGAGCGAAACGAAGTCGCCACTCATGCTGGTCAGGTCGATGTTGGGGATGGTGAGCGTCTCGTTGGCCCAAGCATCGTCGTAGCCGAGGGTGCCCGTGTCACAGGGGTGGCCAAACCAGTAGGCGTTGTTGTTGAAGATCTTGGTCGAACAGGAGTTCTCGTTGTAGATGGCGCCCTTTGGCTGTTGGTTTTCCTCGTAGCGGTAGCCTTCGCTTCCACCCTCGAAGGTCTCTTCACACACGGCCGATGGCGTACCGCAGTAGACGTCGGAAGGCGTGGCGGAGTAAACCGTCGCCTCGATGCCGAAGTCCACCGGGGTGTTGCCGTAGTTGTTGGTGATGACCGAGATGTCAAAGGTACCCTCTGCGTAGAGGCCGCCCGGGTTGAAGTATTCAATGGACTCCACCGTCGGGTCGTACAGGTTGAACGGTGTGACATACCCGATGGCGTCGTCGTTGATGTCCTGCTCGTCCCAGTTGTTGTTGGAGATGGTGGCGGAGATGCGGTAGGTGGTGTCGTTGAGCAGGTCGGCCTGAATCGACGTGGTGTATTCCTGACCGGGTTGCAGGTTGCTCAGCGGTCCGATGGTCGTGGACTGCGTTTGCGGGTTGGGCAGGAAGGCCGTGTTTTGCTTCCAGATGGTCAAGTTGTCAACGGCGTAGCCGTCACGACCNCTCCATCGAGACTCGTTGTCATCGGCCGTGGACCCTTCGAAGCCCGTTCGGAAACGGAACCGCACGTCAACGGTCTCACCGGCCCAGGGGGACAGGTCAAACGCGCCGAGGTCTTCCTCGGTGAAGTTGTCCCAGCCGTAGTAGGTGCCGGCAGAGAAGAGACCGTAATAGACGATGTTCTCGGGAGCGGCGCCCCACGAGTTCTGTTTGAACAGGCGGTCGTTGTCAAAGCCGCCCCAAATGGTGGCACCCGACGGGCAAGCACCCTCAACGGCGGCCTGCTGTGGGCAACCGATGAGGTTCCAGCCGCGCTCTTCGCTGCCGACCTCAACGATGGCCAGATCGTCCCACACGTCGCCAACGATGAAGCCGGTGCCGTCGGAGTTGCCCAGTGCACCAAGGCCGAGGTGGCGGAAGAGTTCGACGCTCATGAAGGCACGATCAGCGCCCGTCAAGTCAACGTCGTTGAGGACCATGGCGTCGTCCCAGTTCTTTCCGTAGCCGCTCCAGGTGGCGCCGGAAGCGTTCGTTCTCATGTCGCCCGCCCACATGAAGTCGGTCGGGTTGAGGTAGTTGGCGGAAACGTTGGCATCGTTGTTGCCTCCACCGGTGGCTCCGGTGGAGTGATTGGTCTCGAGGTGCCAGTTGGTGGCGCCGTCCACGTATTCCTCAAAGGACCACGAACAGCCTGAGCCGCAGCCGGTCTTGTCTTCGGGAGAGTCCCAGTCGTTGGCGTANACGGTGTTGTTGGTGGAATTGGCTTCGTCGACGATCTTCAATTCAACATCGAGGTCAGCCGTTTGCCCGTTCAGCGTGTCCATGCCGGTGTTGGTGACGGTCACGTTGATGCTTCGGGTCCCTTCACCAACCACGCCAAAGCGGCGGTCGGTTGGCGAAATCTCGAGGTCGGTCACCGCCAGATCCTTGTTGTCCATTTCAACAACCGTGAGCGTGTCGTATTGGCCCGCCCATCCGAAGTTGTCTCGCCAACCACCGAAGTTGTAGTTGGTGTGGCCGACCACGAGGTCGGGGGCGGAGTTGGGGCCACCCTGGAGCTGGCCGATGGCGACGGCAGAGGGGCGGCGACCTGCGGGGTACGACAGGGGGCTGACGTGGCCACCGTTGCCGTCCGAGAGGGTCACCTGGACCGTGGTGGGGAAATTCAGGAAGAAACTCGAGGTGCTTCCGCCTGCAGAGTCCGAAGTGTTCTGCTGGTAGGCGATGGTGGGGTTGACGAAGTCGGGTTCACCGTCGCCGTTGAGATCGGCGACCTGAATGGTCCACGAAATGTAAGGTCCAAAGTAAGCGAGTTGAGAGTTTCCGAAGGTTCCNTGAGCGCTGGCTTGCTTGTAGCTCACGTTCTCAAGGTTGCCGTCCATCAGCGCAATCGTATCGATGTAGCCGTTGCCACCGACATCAGCGATGGANAAGTCATCGGTTGAGGGGACACCCATGTTGATGACGTGGGTGTTGGCTTGNTTGGTGCCGTAGGAGTAGGTCGCCGGGTAGTTTTGGAGTTGACAGTCGTATTCGATGATGGTGATGTTGTCGTCGTTGCCGGGGTTGGTGGTCTGGCCGGTGGAGTAGTCCAGACCTTCGCTGCGCAAGAGGAAGATGTCGTCGTCCGTGCAGGCGCCGGTCAAACCGCTCTGGGACTCACCGTAATCGCCAACCTCAATCGACCGGTAGGTGTTGGACTGTGAGGAACCAAGCGAGGTCGGNAGACCGTTGGTGGCCGAGGTGATCGGGCTTCGGTAGGTCACGACACGCTGCGTGGTGATGTCGGCAAGGAGGTCGAGAACAAAGATGTCGTCGTTGCCGTCTTGGTCAGCATCGCCGACCGCCATGTCCCACACCCAAAAGTGGGAGAAGCGCTCGCCGATCGACCAGTCTCGGTTGTNACATCCGCCGTTCTCGATGATGGTGACGTTGCCGGGTTCACCGGCTGGTGCGCCCTGATCGTTGGTCTTGAACGGGTTGTTCTTCTGGTAGATGACGATGTCAGGAGCGTTGTCGCCGGTGAACTCACCGACTTCAACCTGCTCAACGTTGGCAAATTCATCCCAGTCAGCGTTGCGGCTCTGGTTGCCAGCGACCCAGATGTCCTCACGGTCGTTGAAGTTCCCGAAACCGTCGTTGTAGAGGATGGTCATCGAGTGCGTGCCGTCCGTGGCCACGGCCATGTCGTTGTGGCCGTCGCAATCGAAATCCCCGATGGCGACGTCCATTGGGTCGCGGTTGGTGGTGTAAGTTCGTGCAACGGATGCGCTGGCGGTGGTCGCCAGGGCAGCGGTGGTGCTGAGCACCATCAACAGCGTTAGGAAAACACTGCGCATTCGGGCCTTAGAGAGGTCGTTTTGGGTAAACATGGACATCACTTGTCCTCGCGACGGCCTGTTCGGATATAATGCCTTTGCACTTAAGTTCCCCTGCAACAAGGGCGCAAGCCCCCGTTTATGTTCAATTTTTGAAGGGTTTTCTCCCTCCTATTTGAACCGTTTATGGCGGCTCAAATCCGACCGGACAACCACTTGGGCGAGGGGCCCCATCCTGTCGAGTCTCCGCCGTGGATTTTGACGAGTTTACCGGCGGAAAACAGGGAGTCCAACCACACCTCGAGGGTCGTGCCCTCTCGGCCTCCCAACTTGCTGCTGGCGATTTCCTCGATGTCTTCGGTGCGCAAGCCGGTGATGCCGTGATCTCGGACCACCAACTGAAGGAGTTCACGCAACCATGCCTCGGCCATGGGGTCAACGCTGGTGGCGCCCTGAGCGGGCACGGGCGGGTCCATGTCTTCGAGAACGTCCATGAGTTCGATGATGTCGGGCCGCTCGGCGGGCTCAAGACCTGATTGACTGAGTTTTTCCTGAAGGTTCAGTTCGCCAATCGGGCGTCGAACCACCGGAATCCGACCCGGGTCGGGGGTGGGACCCATGTCGGCGGGTGCCTGCGATTCCGGTGCGTCTTCCATCTCGATGTTCACGCCGGCCGCCTGCCGCTCTCGGCTCACGCTGGACAGGTTGCTGGCCTTGACTTCGGTGCCGGTCGGCATGGTCCAACCGACCCCGGTCAAGCCGAGTTCATCGACGTGGTTGGCCACCCATTCAGCGTCGCCTTCGATGACGATGTTGACGTCGTGGTCGTCCGAGCGAAATCGGTACCGGACGTTCCCACGCAACTGACGCATTGTCCCGGCCTGTGCTTCATCAGACTTTCAATCTACTGGGTTCACGCTGTCGCCCGAGCCATCTCCCGAAGAACGGTGTGGAGAATGCCGCCGTTGCGGTAATACTCCACTTCGACGGGCGTGTCCAGACGAACTTGGGCCTCAAACGTCACGGAGGTCCCGTCGGCCCGCTGGGCCGTGATGGTCACCCACTCCAGAGGTTGCACGGCGTCGCTGAGCGGGATGGTGAAACTCTCGTGCCCTGTCAGACCGAGGGTTTCGTGGGATTCACCGTCTTTGAACGTCAGCGGAAGAACGCCCATGCCAACGAGGTTGGAACGATGAATGCGCTCGAAGGAGGTGGCGATCACGGCTTTCACGCCGAGCAAGTACGTGCCTTTCGCGGCCCAATCTCGAGAGGAACCGGTGCCGTACTGGCTGCCCGCCAACACGACCTTCGGCGCCTCGATTTGAGCGGCCTCGTAGACCGACGTGACCTCACCGGTTTCGTGGTTCAACGCAAAGCCGCCTTCGGTGCCGGGTGCCATTTGGTTGCGAATGCGAACGTTGGCGAAGGTTCCGCGCATCATGATTTCATGGTTGCCACGGCGGCTCCCGAAGGAATTGAAGTCGGTTTGCTTGACGTCCCGTTCCACCAGCCACTGACCGGCTGGGCCTTGGGCAGGGAACGACCCNGCCGGCGAAATGTGGTCGGTGGTGATGGAATCGCCGAGCTTGAGCAAGACCTTCGCCCCCTCGATGGTCGTGATGGGAGCGGGNGTGGCGGACAGCCCGGAGAAGAAAGTCGGGAGCCGAATGTAGGTCGAGGCGTCCTGCCACGGGTAGAGCGGCGAGGCTTCAGCCGGGATGCTGTTCCAGCGCGGCTCGTTCATGGCGTCAGCGTAGCGCTGGCGGAACATCTCGGGTGTGATGACCTTCATCGCTTCATCGACCGCCGCCTCGGAAGGCCAGATTTCGCTGAGCATCACCGGCTTGCCTTCTTGGTCGTGGCCAATGGGTTCGGTGGTCAAGTCNATGTCGAGGTTTCCAGCGATGGCATANGCGACCACCAGCGGCGGACTCGCCAGGTACGAGGCCTTGACTTTCCCGTGCACGCGGCCCTCGAAATTGCGGTTGCCGGACAAAACGGAACCGACGATCAGCCCCGCCTCGTCGATGGCGGCCTCGATGGGTTCGGCCAGCGGTCCGGANTTGCCGATGCAGGTCGTGCAACCGTATCCCACCGTGTGGAAGCCCATGGCGTTGAGGTCGTCCTGAAGACCGGTCGCTTCGTAGTATTCGGTGACGACACGGCTGCCCGGCGCCAGCGAGGTCTTGACCCAGGGTTTGACAGACAGACCGCGCTGACGTGCGTTTCGTGCGAGCAGACCGGCCGCCATCATGACGCCGGGGTTGGAGGTGTTGGTGCAGGAGGTGATGGCGGCAATGACTACATCGCCGTGGTTCAGGTCGAACATTTCTCCGTTCATTTCGACGATGGCGCTCTTGGACAGATCCTCAGACGCCAACCCGTGCCCGTGGTGCCCCTCCTCATGGGTAAGGCTGTGGAGGAAATGGGATTTCATCTCGTTCAGGTCCACACGGTCCTGCGGGCGCTTGGGGCCNGCNAGGGCAGGAACAACGTCGTCGAGGTTCAACTCGAGCACGGCGGTGTAGGATTTCTCCTCCGCACCTTCATCGCACCAGAGCCCCTGTGCCTTGGCGTAGGCTTCAACGCCGGCCACGGCAGCATCCTCGCGTCCCGTCAGTCGGAGGTAGTCAAGGGTGCGCTCGTCCACCGGGAAGAAACCGCAGGTGGCACCGTATTCGGGCGCCATGTTGGCGATGGTGGCTCGGTCGGCAAGGGAAAGGGCCTTCATGCCCGAGCCAAAGAATTCAACGAACTTGCCCACCACGCCGTGCTCGCGNAGCATCTCCACGATACGAAGGGTCATGTCGGTGGCGGTCACGCCGGGCTGGAGGCTACCGGTCAGACGAACACCGACCACGTCCGGAGCGAGCATGTAGATGGGTTGCCCCAACATCACGGCCTCGGCTTCAATGCCACCCACTCCCCAACCAAGGACGCCGAGACCGTTGACCATGGTGGTGTGGGAATCGGTGCCGACCAAGGTGTCGGCCAGCCAAACCCCGTGCTCCTGACGAGCCACGCTGGCGAGGAATTCGAGGTTGACCTGGTGAACGATGCCGCGGGAGGGCGGGACGGCTTGGAAATTGGCCAGCGATTGCTGGCCCCACTTGAGGAAGGTGTAGCGCTCCATGTTTCGGTGGTATTCGATGTCGAGGTTCATGTCNAGCGCATCGCTGCTCGCACCGGAAACGTCCACCTGCACCGAGTGGTCGATGACCAAATCAACCGGCACCTGAGGGTTGACCTTCTCGGGGTCGCCGCCCATTTCCACCATGGCGTCGCGCAGCGCNGCCAGGTCAACCACGGCAGGCACGCCGGTGAAATCCTGAAGAATCACTCGGGAGGGACGGAAGGGGATCTCCCCNCGCTCCCCGTCGGGCGTCCACGCGGCGATCTTTCGAACGTCGTCCTCCGTGATGAGGAAACCGTCGTTTCCTCGCAAGGCNCCCTCCAGCAGGATGCGGATGGAGTAGGGCAGATGCGCCGTAGGAATGCCGTTGGCGTCNAGGGCATCAAGGGCGTAATAATCGCCACCAACACCGAGGGTTTGCCGTGCGTTAAAGGGGTCCAAGGTCGCCATCATTTTGGGGAAAACCCCGTCGTCTATGAACAAAACCCTTCACAACCCACGTTGGGTTAAACGGCATCAAAAGGCGCTGATTCAATCAAAAGGTCGCTCGCTTCACCAGAACTCGTACCAGGGCTTGGTTTCCGAACCAACNAAGGTNGCGGAGACCAACTCAACGTTNTGGACGGGTCGATCGTTGCCATCCGTGTCCACACCGGAGATCGCCGTAACATGGTTGCACCCGCTGGTCACCTCACCGAACACGGTGTGGACGCCGTCCAGCCACGTGGGCGTGCTGTCGCTGGGGATGAGGAAGAACTGGCTACCTCCGGTGTGGGGTGCACTGGTTTTGGCCATGGAAATGGTGCACGGTTCGTGGTCGAGACCGTTGTCNGCNTCGTCNGGNATNGTGTAGNAGGTCTNNTTGACAGTCNGCCTCGGAAACNCCNTTGTCGCCGTTGCAGTANCCGAACCACTTGGCGGCGTGGCCGCCCNNGCCGTNGCCGTNGGTGAAATCGCCNCCCTGAATCATGAAGTCGTCAATGACACGGTGGAAGATGGTCCCGTCGTAGTCGCCGTTCTGAACGAGGAGTTTGAAATTCTCGACGTGAACCGGAGCCAAATCGGGGTACAGCTCGATGGTGACCGTCCCGCTGTTCGCGCCGCCGTTCCACTTCAATTGAAGGTCGACGATATCGGTCGTGGTGTCGGCCCGGTTGACGACGTTGATCATCGCCAGCACGAGCACACCAGCCATGAAAATGGCGACGATGCCCGCCGGGGTTGGCGTGCCGTCGTTGAGCAGGCGAGGGAAGGTGGTTTCGCTGATGCCCTTGTCCTGCATCTCGTTGAGAAGGTCGTTGTAGAGGCGGTCGGCCTTTTTGTCGCGCGGGTTCTTCTTGGTGGATTCTCGCAAGAGAGAGGCCGCCCGCCGATAGTCGCCGCGGTTGTTGCGTGCCTTGGCCTCCAACCACGTTGCGTGGCCTGCCAAGCGCAGCGTCGTGGGCTCCTTTCCGTCGGCGTCAATGCCTCGAAGAATCTTGAGGGCCGACTCACCTTTTCCTTTGGTGATGGCCTTCTCCGCCTTGTCCCAACCGTCCCTCATCGCGTCGTCCGCCATGGCCCTTCCAACGGCCGGGTGGTTTTGAGCCTCACGCTCAACAAAACCTCACGGCGCCCTACGGGCGTTTGTTCCCTGAATGACGTGGCAACATGTTGAAAGAGTGCGCAACCCGCCCAGCCTCAAGGACGGGTTGACCGCCACCCCACGAGGGATGTTTCACATGGACCGCATCATCAACGACTTCACCATCAACATCGCCACCGCCAACGGAACCGGGTCGCAATCGGCCAACTTGATCCTCCTCCAATCGCTCTTCGACATGGGCGTTCCCGTCAGCGGAAAGAACCTCTTTCCGTCCAAC